>CAITDH010000334.1 GCA_903891045.1 uncultured Desulfobulbaceae bacterium
AAAATGCCTCTATACAATTCTCAGCTAAATTTGCTGAAGATGTCCAGCAAAACAGAGTCTTCAGTAAAGGCCGATTCATCGCTACAATCAACAGCAATCACCATAGAGACGGCCCCTATAACAATAGTTACTGAAAATTGTAGAGGCACAAAAATGAATCGCCCGGAACCAGTATTCCGGGAACTCCAAAAAACACTATAAAAAGGAATCAAAGAACCATGAAAAAAATAACGTGTCGCTTAGCACTGATGGTCACAGTAGCCTCTGTATTTTTAACCAACGTCCCTCTGTTTGCATCTGAGACAGATAATCGCATTGAATCGTCTGCCAAACAATCGTATGTGTTCAAAACCTACCTCAAAGGCGATGACATTAAAATTCAGTCCAAAGATGGCGTTGCCATTTTGACGGGGACTGTGTCAGGGGAAGCCCACAAATTATTAGCCCAGGAGACTGTCGCGAGCCTGCCCGGAGTTAAAGGTGTGGAGAATAAACTGGAAGAAAAAGGTGAAGTCCCTGCCGTGTATACCGATGCGTGGCTTATTGCCAAAGTGAAGTCGACTTTATTGTTCCATCGGAATTTAAGCGCCACAGAAACTGAGGTTTTCGCAGAAAATGGCACCGTCACTTTGCGTGGTGAAGCCACTAGCACGGCCCAAAAGGATCTCGCCACCGAATACGCCAAGGATGTGGAAGGTGCCAAAGCCGTAAAAAATGAGATGACGGTATCACCTGCCGCCCCAAAATCTGCCGCAAAAACGATGGGGCAGAAGATAGATACCGTGGGCGAATTGATTGATGATGCGTCTGTCACCGCTCTGGTCAAGGCGACATTGCTGGGTCATCGTTCGACGAGTGCCCTTCATACCACGGTCGAGACCAAAGATGGTATGGTCAAATTGGGCGGTAAGGCCAGGAATGCGGCCGAAAAGGATCTTGCCACGAAAATTGTGGTGGACGTTCATGGCGTAAAGAGCGTGTTTAACAATATGACCGTCGAGGAAACTAAAACTAAGGAAACAAAATCCAAGAAAAAGACGGCTATCGAAGGTTGTTAATTGCCAGTCAACAACATGCGCCACGGGAATTGAAACTAAAATCAACAAAAACTACCAGCTGAAACCAATCTATTCTGGATGTAGCATCATTTTTAACGGGGGGATAAATCATGTCACTTGGCACAATCTTACTCATAATTCTGATATTGGCGCTTTTGGGAATAATCCCAGTCTGGCCCCATAGCCGGTCATGGGGGTATGGACCCAGCGGCGGGGTCGGGCTGATAGTGCTTATCATTGTGATTATGCTTTTATTGGGCCGGATATAGTCAACCCTGTAAAAGTATTACCAGTTGCCCGCGAAACGCTAAGCTCGATTGATGAGATGTCAATATCAGAAAGGTGGTGGCGCGGATCAAATGGTCGGCAAGAACAAGAAGTAAACCGGACTCCAGTAGCACCGCCATAAGGCAGAGACTAAACTTGAGGGGAATATACAACATGACAAACACAAATGATAATTCCAAAACAATGAGCCAGGAGATGCAGAACATCATGGACCGAGCCCATGCACTCGTGGATGCTACTTCCGGAGAACTGGATGACCGGATCAAATCAGCCCGAGCCGCCCTGAAGGAACGTCTGGAGTCAGCCAAGGGTGATTATGGCCAGCTTGAAGCCCAGCTCCTGGAAAAGGTTAAGACTGCTGACGAGTTCATTCATGTAAAGCCATACTATGCCATAGGCGGTACCTTTGTTGCCGGCCTGCTCTTAGGCTGGTTCATGTCCAGGAAATAACATGGACCGATTGCCATTGATCATTTCCGGGATCTCAGGGGTTGCCGGCCGTCTTGGCGGGATAGCAGCCCAAATGCTTGAGGATCGTTTGCAACTCCTGGCCCTGGAACTGCGCGAGGCCAAGATCCGCTTTGTTCAGGCATTGCTCCTGGCCTGTATGGGTGTGGTCTTTTCCCTGCTCGGCCTTTTGTTGCTGGTTCTGGCCGGTCTGTACGTCTTGCCGCTAGAATGGAGGTTTTTGGGACTTGTTGTTACGGCAGCAGTCAGCATATTAACAGGGTTGGTAGTCTTTGTCGTTTTGAGTCGGCATCTGCAACGAAAAACACTGGCCTTTGATCTGAGCCTGGCCGAACTGAAAAAGGATACAATATGTTTCTCGACCAAGAATTGAAAAAGATTCAGGAGGACAAGAACCGCTTGGCCATATGTTGTGACCTGCGTCGCCGTCTGGTTCATATCGAGGTCCAGAGTATTTTGTGCGGGGTGCGCCGTTCGCTGTCGAATCTGACCTTGGGGTTGGCCGTGGCCGAGCAGATTCTCAGTTTTCTGCGTGATCGCAAAGGCCGTCGCAGTTAGTGGATTGAAAAGCGCATTGAAAGGACGATCGGTTGCTGTGAAATACTACTATAATATTGGCAGCCTATAGTTGCTGGTCATGGGGAGCAGGAACGGCTAATGGGAAATAAAACAGCAATGTGCAGAGGAGTGAAAAAAATGCAAAAATTATTTTTGGGAATATTGCTTTTGGTGTTGGTGCTTGTATTTCCTCTTTCAACGAGGGCAGGGGTACATGTAGGCGTTAACATTTCACTGCCTCTACCCATTGTGTTTGTTGCGCCACCGGAGTTGATCGTGTTGCCTGAGACGAATGTTTATGTCGTCCCTGACGTAGAGGCGGAAATCTATTTTTATGGTGGTTGGTGGTGGCGTCCGTGGGAAGGAGGTTGGTATCGCTCGCGGCACTATGATTCTGACTGGAGCTACTATGAACAAGTTCCTTCTTTTTATAGGAGGATACCCTCAGACTGGAGGAATGATTATCGAGAACGTCGTTGGCGGGGAAGTCAATGGAATTACATACAAGTACCTCATGAACAAGTCCAACAGAACTGGAGCGCCTGGCAAAAGAGCAGGTATTGGGAGAAACATAAAAGTTGGGGGGTCGAAGGTTTGCAACCCCGCATGCGTTCACGGCAACCGTCTCGAGAGGTGTACACCCGTCAACCCCAACAACAAATGAGGGCTGTTCAGCCTCAGCGGTCACAACAATACAGAGAAGAAGGTCAAAAAATCCGACAAGCTAGGCCACAGCACTCACAGCAACAACAAGCAGCAGGTCAAAAATTCCGACAAGCTAAGCCACAGCACTCACAACAACAAGGGGCAGGTCAAAAATTTCAAAAGGCTCAACAGCAACACTCCCAGCACCAACAGGGAAACCAGAAAGGAGGAAAAGGGAAAGGAAAAGGGAAAGGAGGGGAAAAGGGTGAAAAGTAGGGTGATAAAAGGTCCAACGTAAATGACGTGAGGAGCGTAGAGATCTTTGTAACCACCGAGTAGTCCAAATAGATTTTCCGGGTTTGCCAGGAGATTTATTAGCAAGAGGATTACCATGTTATGGACAATTACTCTCATTCTGTTAATCATGTGGCTGCTGGGATTTGTCGGCAGTTACATGACAGGGATGATCAGATCATGAACCAGATTGACATTATAAAGGTAGGGCCAAATGAGAACAACCACACTTCTTGCCATTATGCTTATTGCTCTAGGTGTCGTAGCCTTTGGGTATCAAGGGATCACGTATACGACTAAAGAAAAAGTTGTCGATCTCGGTCCACTGCAAATGACAGCGGAAAAAACCAAAACGCTTCCGTTACCGCCGATTGTTGGGGCTATTGCGCTCGTGGGCGGCATTGTGTTGCTGGTTATGGGAAGGAAAAAAGACTGAACAGATCAGTGAGGTACAGCCATTGAACGGGTGGCAGTGACTATGGGCGCAAATTGAATAACCCGTATTGAGGAAGGAGTTCACAATGATGAAGCGACCATTAATGTTGTCCACCTTGGTGGCCATCGCACTGTCTTTGTACGCTGGGTTCGTGTTGGCGGCTGACCCAACGCCGGTCGGAGAAAATGCTCAAACACAACAACAAGAGCACATTTATGGCAATCAACTTATGACGCCACAAGAGCGTATCGAATATCGTGCCAAAATGCGTGATGCAAAAACGGCTGAAGAGCGAGAGCAAATTCGCAAGAAACATCATAATGTCATGATAATTCGAGCTAAGGCACGTGGAGTAATCCTGCCTGACGATCCACCTGTCAGAGGTGGCGGCAGAATGGGATCCGGTGGTGGGCGCGTTCGCTGATTAAAGTAATGCGTATTAACACTGCGGTTCCTTCGCAGATGGAACGTGAGATCTATTGAAGAAGAAAGGCCGAAAGTCAAATAATGAGGAATAGAGCCGATGATGATCATGGTCAGGACAATCATAAATGTGCTTCCGGAAAAGCAAAAAGAGGTTTTGCTTACCTTACTTTCACTGATTGAGCTGCCAGAAAAAGAAAAGGGCTGTCTGAGTTATGGTATTTTCGCTGATATCGAAGACGAAAATGTTTTCAACATGATTTCGGAATGGCAAACTCGTCAACATCTGGACCATCATATACGATCCGACAGATTCAGCGTGTTGCTTGGCATAAAGAGTCTTTTGAGTGAACCATTGAAAATTCAAATAGTTACTGCCTCGAGTTCAGAAGGGATCGAGGCTGTGAATTCCGTAAGAAAAAAAAAGCTGGTTCTCAAAATTAATGCAGAGAGGAGCCTGGTGATATGAAGTTTCCTGGCAAAGCAATACCGGCGCTGTCTCCCGAACAACTGAACAAAATAGAAAATAAACCGATTTGTTAGACACCTGGCGGCCCCAGCAGTGTAGTGGAGAAATTCAATATGAGCGATGAAAGCAAGATCAAGGGCATGGGATCGATTCTGCATGAGAAAGGAGTTGCCTTCCGCGTGTGGGCGCCTCATGCGCAGCGAGTATCTGTTATTGGATCGTTCAATGATTGGGATGGCACCAGACATCCCCTGCAAGCCGAGAAGAACGGCTACTGGTACGCCAACGTGGCCGAGGCTCATGTCGGCGATCAGTATCGGTTTCTCCTGACCACGCCGAACGGTGAATTTAAGCGCATCGACCCCTATGCCCGTGAGGTGACCAACTCGGTCGGCAACGCCATTGTTCACGATCCAGGCTTTGACTGGCAAGGGGACGATTTTCAGCTCGCGCCATGGAATGAGCTTGTCATCTACGAACTTCATGTCGGGACCTTCAACGACCAGGAGGATGTCAACCATCCTGGCAAGTTTTCCTCGGTGTCGGCGCGCCTGGGACATTTGAAAAAGCTCGGCGTTAATGCGATTCAGGTTATGCCGGTGGGTGAGTTTGCGGGGGAGCGTTCCTGGGGTTACAATCCCGCCCATATCTTCTCGGTGGAGATCGCCTACGGTGGCCCGTTGGCCTTTAAAAAGTTCGTCAAGCGCGCTCATCAGGAGGGTATCGCGGTGGTCCTGGATGTTGTTTATAATCACCTGGGTCCCGGCGACCTCGATCTTTGGCAGTTTGACGGCTGGAGCGAGAATAATCGCGGCGGAATCTACTTCTACAACGACGACCGGGCCAAAACACCGTGGGGCGAAACCCGGCCCGATTATGGGCGCGGCCAGGTTCGTCAATACCTCCTCGATAACATCCTGATGTGGCTTGAGGAATACCACGTTGACGGCATCCGTTTCGACTGCACCCAATTCATCCGCACCGTTGACGGTTCCGATGCCCAGGATCTGCCTGAGGGCTGGAGCCTGCTCCAATGGATCAACGACCAGATCGCGCAGAAATACCCCGGCCGGATCACGATCGCTGAGGATCTGCAAAGCAACAAGTGGCTCACCAAAGACGTTGGCGCCGGCGGCGCCGGGTTCGGTTCGCAGTGGGATGCCATGTTTGTTCACCCTATCCGCCAGGCGGTGATTACCCCCGATGACGAGCAACGTTCGCTCGCCGCCATCCGTGATGCCATTTGTTACCGCTACAACGATGACGCCTTCGACCGGGTCATCTACAGCGAATCGCACGACGAGGTGGCGAACGGCAAGGCCCGTGTGCCCCAAGAGATCAGTCCGAAGGACCCTAAAGGCTGGTATGCGCAGAAACGTTCGACGCTGGCCGCCGCTATGGTCTTTACCGCTCCCGGCATCCCCATGCTTTTTCAGGGGCAGGAATTCCTGGAAGGAGAATGGTTCCGTGATACGGTCCCTCTTGACTGGGATCAACGTGATGAGTTTCACGGTATTGTTCGGTTGTACCGCGATCTCATCCGCCTGCGGCTCAACCGTGACGGCTTCACCCGCGGCCTCTGCGGGCAGTCCACCCAAGTCTATCATCTGCACGATGAACGCAAGGTTATTGCCTTTCACCGCTGGGACAAGGGTGGGCCGGCGGACGATGTTGTTGTCGTTGCCAATTTCTATCACGAGCCTCAAGAGGGCTACGTCATCGGCTTCCCGGCCGCAGGAATCTGGAAGCTCCGCTTCAACAGCGATTGGCAGGGTTACAATGACGATTTCAACAACCATCCGAGCAGTGACGTCATCGCCGGGAAGTCCGCCTGCGATGGACTTCCCGGGCAGGCAACTGTCTCCATTGGCCCCTACAGCGTCCTGATTTTTTCACAATAAGTCCGCCAGGTGTTTTGTCGCTGTGATGGCGAGTATCAGAGGATTATAAAGGGAGAAGTGGAAACTTTTAACCGGTATCCTTGACGAAACGTCACAACGGGTACGGCTGGCAAAAAGCGAAAAGTCTCAACGTTTCTGTCAAAAAAGGAGTGGAATAATGAAAAAATTTGTGATTGCCAACTGGAAGTGTAACAAGGGAAATGAAGAGGCCCAGCGCTGGTTTGAGGCGTTTACGAAACGTTATCGTCCGGTGGAGGGACTTACCATCATCGTTGCCCCCTCCTTTATCTGCTTGCAATCTCTCTCGCACACACTCAAGACCTTGGGTCTGGAAAATGTGTCCCTTGCTGCCCAGGATATTTCACCCTTTCCCAAGGGTTCATATACCGGGGCTGTGGCCGCTGATATGGTCAAAGATTTCGTTGAGTATGTGATTCTTGGCCATTCCGAGCGAAGACTCTATTTTCATGAAACCGAGGATGATGTTGCCGGAAAGATGAATGAGGCGGTGGACGTTGGCCTGATTCCTATTATCTGTGTTGATCAACCCTATGGTGCTTCTCAGCTCCTGGCCGTAAACAACAGTGACAGCAAGGAGATGATTATCGCCTATGGCCCGGTCGATGCAATGACAGCGAGGATTCCCGAGCCACCCATAAAAGCTGCCGCAACCGCTCGTTCTCTTTCCCAGATTTCGCATGGCAGACCGGTTGTTTATGGTGGCTCCCTTGAACCACATAATGTCAGTGATTATACGCAGCTACCAGAATTGTCAGGACTTTTTGTCGGTCAGGCCAGCCTGGATGTGGATTCTTTTCTTGATATCTGTGAGCACATGGCGAAGGGCATGGAGAAAAAATAGGC
>CAITDH010000335.1 GCA_903891045.1 uncultured Desulfobulbaceae bacterium
AGACCTCCTTGTTGGGGTTGGTTTCTTGGTCTTGTTAAGAAGATAATCATTCAACTGAAAATAGGGCAGAGCCATATTTCTCAAACAGCTTTATCAACCACTACCCGCCTAAAACAGCGAGGAGCCTCTTTGCTCTAATCCCTGCTGCCCCCAAAGAATCTGAGCAACATAAGAAAGAGGTTAATAAAATCAAGATAGAGGGCCAGGGCACCCATAATCGAACCTTTCCTGACCATCTCCTCACCCTGGGCCATAATCCCCTCCTCGCCCATGGTTTTGATCCTCTGCACATCATAGGCGGTAAGTCCGGTAAAGATCAGCACCCCGGCCATAGAAATCACCCAGGACATGACGGAACTGTGCATGAACATATTGACCAGCGAGGCAATAATAATCCCGATCAGGCCCATGAAGAGGAACGATCCCAGACCTGAAAGATCACGTTTGGTCACCAGGCCGTAAACCGCCATGGCCCCAAACATCCCGGCCGTAATAAAAAAGGTCCCGGCAATGGATGATCGCGTATAGGCCAGAAAGATGGTGGACAAGGTCAAGCCATTAAGTATAGCGTACCCGACAAAAAGCCCGGTGGCCGTCGAGGCCTGCATTTTATCGACCCGTGCCGAGAGATAAAAGACCATTCCCAGTTCCGCCAGGATCAGGATTATAAACAAGGGGCTGGACACAATCTGCATGGCCAGACCTGACGAAGCGGTAAAAAAAGCCACAATCCCGGTAAGCCCAAGACCGATGGCCATCCAGTTAAAGACCTTGGCCAGAAAGATAGTAGACGCCTCTTGCCGGGCCTGGGTCAAGGTGATCTGATTTGTGTTTCCGTACATGTTAATCCT
Source organism: uncultured Desulfobulbaceae bacterium (assembly GCA_903891045.1). Taxonomy (GTDB): domain Bacteria; phylum Desulfobacterota; class Desulfobulbia; order Desulfobulbales; family Desulfocapsaceae; genus UBA2270. The sequence continues at coordinate 852 of CAITDH010000335.1, forward strand.
CCTTTTCATGGTTTACGTCTGATCGTAAATACGATACATAAGTAGAGTGTATCTTAATCATTTTGTTTCAGCAAGCAAGGAAAAGAGAAGAGGGAAGCATGAAGATTGCGATCAGCGGCAAAGGCGGCGTGGGCAAGACCACCATTATGGCCCTTCTGGCCAATGAATTCAAGAAGGCGGGCAAGGATGTCCTGATCATTGACGCCGATCCCAGTCCCCATATGGCGGAGACCCTGGGGGTCACGAATATTGAAAAGATCAAACCCATTGCCGAGATGACCAAACTTTTGGTTGAACGCTCCGGCAAAGTAGAGGGCTCCCCGTTTTACAATATGAATCCCCAAGTCAATGACCTGCTCCAGGATTTCATGATCAGCCATGAGGGAATAAAGCTGATGGTGCTGGGAGCCATCCAGACCGGCGACAAGGGCTGTGCCTGCCCGGAAAACAATGTGCTGCGCCGAATGCTGACCAAGCTCCTGCTGTCGCCCAATCAGGTGGTCCTGCTCGATATGGAGGCAGGCGTGGAACATCTGGGGCGAGGCACCATCGCCGGCATTGATCAGCTGCTGATCGTGGTCATCCCCTCCCGCTCTTCTATCCGCACCGCCCTCAAGATCAAGAAACTGGCCGAAGATGTGAAGATTCCCAAGATTGATTTCATCGGCAATCTGATCAAGGACGAGCAAGATCGAGGGTTTCTGACCGAAGGGTTAGGGGTCGCCCCTATTGCCTTCTTCGCCGACTCCCAAATCATTAGAGAAGCGGAACGGGCCGAGACCCCGCTCACCCATATTTCCGACCCGGCAGCAGAGGCCCCCCGACTCCTGATGGAGGCCTTGACCAGATAAGACCAGACAATGCCCCTCTCACATACCCTTGGCAATCAAGAGATCGCTTCAAGGCGCTTCTCGGGTAATTAAAAAAATCAGGGGAACAACGAGGCGGTTATATCGACCACCTCAAACTCACGGGTTCCACCAGGGGTCTTGGCAATGACATCATCCCCCACCTCTTTTCCCAGGATACTTCTGCCAAGCGGTGAAAATACGGAGATAGAGCCCTTCTTCACATCCGCCTCTTCCGTGCCCAGGAGCTGATAACAGACCTGATCATCCGTCTCCAGATCCAGCAAGGTCACCACCGTGCCAAAAACCGCCCGTTGTGTAGGCACTTCCATGCAGTTAATCACCTCGGCACGTCCCAGTTTATCCTTGAGCTCCCTGATACGCCCCTCGATATGCCCCTGTCGCTCTTTAGCCGCGTGATATTCCGCATTTTCTTTCAGATCTCCATGGGCACGGGCGACCTCAATGGCCTTGACCACATCAATCCGGTCAACCTTCTCCAACTGTCGGAGTTCATCGCGAAGCTTCTGATATCCCTGAGTCGACATTGGTACTCGCTCAACCATCCTTTCCTCCTGTTCAAATAAAAAACCTGCAAATTGTGACAACAATCCGCAGGGATATGAGTCTCGTTAGAAACCGTTAAAAATATGCTCTGCTTTTTCGACCAGCTCGTTCCTCGTCTTGACCTTGCAGACAACACGATATTGTTACCTCACAAAAACCTACCAGCGATACACCAATGACAGGCCGATGTCCTTGCGGACAACCAAACCTCCCTGGATCATCTCAAAACTGCTACTTAATAGGAAATGACGACTCATTTCAAGATAAATATTGCCACCAAAGGTATGACTATCATATCCGCCATCTTCGTAGCCAAAGGAATAATCAAGAGTATAGTAACTGGGAGCACTCCGGCCCAGCACATCCGCGGCCAGTTGGTGCTCAAAATGGACAGAGACTTGATTCTGCCAATATTCTTTGGGGCTCCAGTAGGGATGATCACCTGGGGCAAAGCCACTTTCATAGGAAAAATCCCGGCCCATATTGCCAGCGGCATTATGCGACAATTCCTGGCCATAGGTGACCTGCAGCAGGGTCGGTTCACTGTGCAGGATATACGAGGCCCAGACATGGTACCGGTTCTGATGGTTGGCGTCACTGTATTCCCGGAACAGATATTCTCCACCACCAAACAGGCGTGAAGTAAGATCCACCCTGACCCCGCCTTCCATGTCCCGTCTGCTGATTCCCTGCTCCAGGGCCTGCACAGTATCCTCGACGACATCCTGGCTCAAACGGGCAAAGCCATGCAGTTCGTCCCCTATCCGGCCACGCATCTCCAGATGGTACAGGGGGGTCACATCATAATGACTATGACCTTGCTGCTCATCAGGTTTATCTGCACCAATTTTGGTAATAAAATCGACATTGGAATGGGGATAAAAGGAATATGTCGTCAACAGCCTGTTCCGCCACAGGGCCTGATCCGTTTCTGTGCCCATGGCATGGAGAGTGCTCCAACTGACATCCAACTCCTGACGAAGGGTCGGCAACATCCAGGCGCTGGCCCCGCCCCGGGTCTGTTGAATATCCAGGTATCCACTCCGTCCGCTCAGAGAGGAATAGCCAAAATCCATCATCCCTTTGGGTTTTCTCTTTAAGCTATTGCGCCGCACCGCCTCAGCAAGATCAGGATAGTCAGGATTTTCCCGCTCAATCTCTTCGTACAGCAAGGCTTCCTTACCCAGGAGCCCAAGACGGCTGTAGATCCCGGCAAGATCAAAAAGAGACTCAGGAGAAGGATCTCTTGCCACCACATCCTGATACTCTTTCATGGCCTGATAATAATCACCCTGCGCCAGCGCCTTCCTGGCAGAGAGCTCCCTGGCTACCAGCTGCTGCCAGCGATAGTCCGCATAGAGATCAGTACCGATCCTGCCAACCGGCAGTTGACGCTGTCTCATGACAAATGAAGGTTCCATCACCACGGTCAGACGATCCGGCTCGGCAGGATGAGTAAAGGTAAGCGTGTTCCACAAGGTTTGCTGCGGAGGAGGCAAGACAAGATGGATTTTTTGCTCTTCTATTTTTTTAGCAAAAAGCATATCCACAGAGGGCTGCAACAGGGTATTATACACCGCAACCGCTGACTTCCATTGCCGGTCAGCCCACAGGGCCCGGGCCAGAATCAACCTCTGCCACACCGCTAAATGAGAAGTATCAGGAAAATCCACGAGATCCTTCCCCAGACCTTTTGGCCTGAAGGGAACTAACATTTCTATGATCTGCGAAAATGATGCCAGCTTGAACTCCATCTCCAATGACCTTCGAGCAAAACCGAGCTCGGCAGGATAATCCGCAGCAAGAGTCTGCAACGAAGTTAAGGCTGCCTCTACATTTCCCTGTTCACGCAGGAGATCTGCCTGTAGCACCAATGCCCCCACCGATTCCGGTACTTCACGCAAGGCCGTTTGCACATGCTGCAGGGCAGCCTCAGTATCTCCATATTCGCGTTCTAACTGTGCGGCCTGCATCAGACTCAGGAACTGGTTGCCATAATTTTTACTCAGCACGTCATCAACAACTCTCTCACCCTGATTGTTCCCTGATACCCCCGCATCAAGCAACTGCCCAAGGATCAAAGGTTCCAGATCCAGCGGATGTTCCTTGAGGAGTTTCGCTATCAGTTCCCGACCGTTGCCATATTGTTTGTCCTGCCAATAAAACCGGGCCAGCACAAGGTCCGCCTGCCCCTTCATCCCGCTCTCTTGCGGGCAATGCTGAACAAGGAATGTCCGGTATTCCTGAACACTGTCGATGGCCTTGTCCATTTTTCCCGCCGCGGCCAGCACCCTTGTCCGAAGTAAAACAAGATTTTTTTTGTCATCCAAACAAGTTGCAGGAGCAACAGAATATCCTGGCTGTTCGGATAACAGCGCCCCCCAGGACCAGGCAAGATCAGGCTCTTTGCTCTTCAAGGAAAGTTCAATCAATTGGCGAAGGGTCGATTCAATGGCAACCCCATCCACCAACATCTGCCGCAAGAGTTGTTCCGCCTCAAAGGTATTTCCTTCCCTATACAGGGCATCAGCGAGAACCAGACGCGCCTCAGCAATCAGTTCAGCACCTCCCAGACCTGCCTCGATCAGTTGTTGACAGGTCGTTTTGGCCTGGGTCGCCAATCCGTTTGTCAGCAAGACCCTGGCATACTGCAGATCCATATTCATCTGCTCAGCCTCGGAATTTGCCTCCTGACGCGCCGCCTCATAATATTCCTGAT
>CAITDH010000336.1 GCA_903891045.1 uncultured Desulfobulbaceae bacterium
AGACCTCCTTGTTGGGGTTGGTTTCTTGGTCTTGTTAAGAAGATAATCATTCAACTGAAAATAGGGCAGAGCCATAAAGAACTATCATTTCGTTTTTCTTTTGCCATACCTGCTTTTTTATGCAAAGGTAAAAAAGTTCCTTTGTATGGGAACTCGTGGTTGTAAATATTGATAGCTAAAAACAAACCACTGAATGATTGATACCCTGGACAATTAACAAAAGGAGCATTGCCATGTGGGAAGTCGTTGTCGATAAAGATAAGTGTCAGGGAAGTGAAGAGTGTGTCAGTGCCTGTCCCTCTGCCGTCTATGAGATGATTAACGGTAAGGCAGAACCGGTAAATGCTGACGAATGCATCGGCTGTGAGACCTGCGTTGAGGTCTGTCCCAACGGGGCATGCACCGTCACCGAGATTTAGGGGCTCTGTTGTCCCCTTGTTGTGGTAATGCGTAGATTTTTTTTTGAACCGGCCGCCAGAAATGGCGATGTGGTCCGGCTGCCAGAAACCGAATCACGTCATATCTCCAAGTCCCTGCGTCTGCACGTTGGCTCTCAGATCCAACTCTTTGATGGCACGGGAATGCGTTATCTTGCCGAGATAACAAACATTGACCGACAGGTTGTTGCCAGAATTCTTACTGCTGATGAAGATCCGCAAGAGGGAAGGGCAATGCTGCATGTGGAGCAGGCACTGCTGAAAAATACAAAAATAGATTTTGTCGTCGAGAAATGTACGGAACTGGGAGTTGCAACCTTTACCCCTTTTATCAGCAGCCGCTGTCAGGGGAAAAACGATGATGATGAACGGGGCGGCAAGAGACAGCAACGCTGGCAGCGGATTGTCGAATCTGCCTGCAAGCAGTGTTCCCGCCCCCGGCCCATGGAACTGAAGAATGCCACGTCCCTCGCCGATCTATGTTCTTCTGCCAGCCAAGAGCCGCAGACCCTGCGCCTCTTATTTTGGGAAGAGGAAAAAGAGACAAGCCTGCACGACCTTTCTCCCCTTACTGATTATAACCAGATTCATCTCCTGCTGGGCCCGGAAGGCGGTTTCAGCAAAGAGGAGGTTGAGCTCGCCAGCCGCTCCGGGTATCAAAGCGTCAGCCTGGGACCGCGTATCCTGAGGGCCGAGACCGCCACCGTGGCCGCCATTGCCATTGTCCGATATCTGGCCGGCGACATGTAAAAGGGTTAAGCACAGACCGCCAACAGCACATGCCGGATTGGTGACTTCATCTCTTGGCCCTGCACTGCTCCAATCAGCGCAGGAAAAGATATCTCTGCCAGGAGATAGATGGTCAGCGGTGTGCGGCCATATTGACTTGCCGGAAAGGAAGATTCCAACCGGGAATTCCACTTTTCCTGCCACGCCTGTGCCTGGGGGACAAGCGAAACCGGATCACTGACGATTGACATTTCAGTCGTGACCAGCTTGCCCAGGATTGCAGCCAGTTCCTGCAGATCGGGTTGCACCTCAGTCCTGAATTGCTCAACCTCCCGAATCACATCTGTATTTTCATGGCTGATCCTGGCCGGAAGCTCGATCTGCAAAAGCGACAATGGGGCCTGGCCGCTTTCTTTTTCATACTGTTCCAGAAGGATATCCGCTGCCTCCTGACGCCTGGTGGTCCACAACCAGGGCTTCACCGGCAAGGGACCCGACAGATACAGTCTCGTCCAGGCACGAAGGCGATTTTTAATCATCCCGGGCCGGGGTTGGTTCATCTTCTGTTTCAGTTCCAACAGTTCAAGAAAAGGGTCATCCTCAACGACATCATCCTCGCCGCTCTCCCTGATTTCCCCCTGCAGACTTCGGAACAGGGCAATTTCATGATCATCGATAGCGGCCAGTTGCAGGGCCAGCTCCTCTTCCTCCTGGTCAAGGATCTCGGCGATCTTCAGGACCAGGCGGGCCTGCCACAGGGCCAGACGGTCCTGTTCGTCGGCAGCATCAGCATCTTGATCCATGCCATGGAGCAGCGAAGAGAGAATCGCCTGCTTGGAGTTATCACCACGACTGGCCGGTGCGGACAGAGACGCCAGGGTTAGATAGCTTAACTGCTCGACATAGGCGTCTTTTTTGTTTCTGATATCATGGATGAGATGCAGGAAACGATCCCGGTCCGCACCCAGCCTTGATGGAGTATGGACTTGACAGAACCCCATTTCCGTGAAAGGATAGCTGCCTGGATCGGATGGTTCATCCAGGTCTTCCTTCGCGCCATCTTCAACCGGCTGGAGCAGATGGATGGTATTGAAGAAGAGGGCCAGAGGCAACTGTTGCCGAACGGGAAGGACTGTATCTGGAAAATAAAGCGTATCAAGGGTATTCATATGCAAAGTGTAAAAGAAAAAGTATCATTTTGTCTGACTGCGGCAGGATACCTGCTGTTTAATCTGCGGCCTGCTGCTAATCTGACGACAACTGTCCAATCTACCCTGTGGCAGATCCTGCAAACAGCACCCTTTGTAGCCGGCATCACCTGGTTTGCCATCGCCCTGCTGCAATACATGGCCGATGGCGAAAAGGTGCCGTGGGAACGCCGTTTTCGATTATTTTTCACCATAGGAATTTTAGCAGGTCTTGTCTATGCAATTATTGAATATACCGGAAAAGGGGTTGGACAATAACGTGCACCCCATAGTCGAGACACAAGGGTGTTATCAAAGAATCACCTTCATCTCATACACAAACGAAAGAACAACAAGGAGGCAAAATGGTTACCTCAATTATTCTCATCAATGCAGAAAGAACCAAGATTAACGAAGTGGCTGAGCAGATAGCCGGGCTGAATGGGATTTCAGAGGTTTATTCCGTGAGTGGAAACTACGATCTGATCGCCATTGCCCGCGTCGCATCCAATGAGGAACTTGCCGATCTGGTTACCAAAAAATTGCTGGGCATCAATTTCATTCTCAAATCAGAGACCATGCTCGCCTTTAAGGCCTTTTCCCGTCATGATCTTGAGACCATGTTCCAGATCGGGATGGAGTAAATACACGCCCGTAACTTTTCCAAAAAACACACCAATGATACTCGACGAATCAGCATTGGAACCTGCATGGAAAGAATATAAAAAATAGAAAAAAATGGCCCTTAAAAAATCCGAACTCTACTCCTCGCTCTGGTCCAGTTGCGACGAACTGCGCGGCGGCATGGATGCCTCGCAGTATAAGGACTACGTGCTGGTGCTGCTGTTTATCAAATACGTCAGCGACAAATACGCCGGGATGCCTTACGCCCCGATCACCATCCCCGAAGGCGCCAGCTTCAAGGACATGGTTGCCCTCAAGGGCAAGCCCGACATCGGCGACCAGATCAACAAGAAGATCATCGGGCCGCTGGCCAATGCCAACAGGCTGTCGGACATGCCGGACTTCAATGATCCGAGCAAGCTGGGCAGCGGCGCGGAGATTGTCGAGCGTCTCACCAATCTGATCTCCATTTTTGAGAACAAGGCGCTCGACTTCAGTAAAAACCGCGCCGAGGGCGATGATATCCTGGGCGATGCCTATGAATACCTGATGCGCCACTTTGCCACCGAGAGCGGCAAGAGCAAGGGGCAGTTCTACACGCCCGCCGAGGTCAGCCGCATCATGGCGCAGATCATCACCATTCGCGATGCCCACACCACCAACAACACCACCGTCTATGACCCGACCTGCGGTTCGGGCTCGCTGCTGCTGAAGGTGGGCGACGAGGCCCGCGCCAAGGTTACGCTCTATGGCCAGGAAAAAGACACTGCTACTTCCGGTCTCGCACGGATGAATATGATCCTGCACAACAACCCCACAGCCTTGATTAAAGGTGGGCACAGCACCCTGGCCAATCCGCTATTTACGAGCGATGACGGTCAGCTCAAGACCTTTGACTATGTGGTCGCCAATCCGCCCTTCAGCGACAAGCGTTGGAGCACCGGCGTAGATGTGCAAAACGACCCCCACGAACGCTTCCAGCATTTCGGCACGCCGCCGGCCAAGCAGGGCGATTACGCCTACCTGCTGCACATCGTCCGCTCGCTGAAGAGCACGGGCAAGGGCGCCTGCATCCTGCCGCACGGTGTTTTGTTCCGCGGCAATGCCGAGGGGGACATCCGCAAAAATCTCGTCCGTAAAGGCTACATCAAGGGCATCATCGGCCTGCCGGCCAACCTCTTTTACGGCACCGGCATCCCCGCCTGCATCATCGTCATCGACAAGGAAAACGCCCACAGCCGCAAGGGGATCTTCATGATCGACGCCAGCAGCGGCTACATGAAGGACGGCCCCAAGAACCGGTTGCGCGACATGGATCTCCACCAGATCGTCGATGTCTTCAACAAGCGCCTCGAGGTTCCCAAATACTCGCGCATGGTCAGCCTCGAGGAGATTGAGAAGAACGAATTCAACCTCAACATCCCGCGCTATATCGACAGCCAGCAGGCCGAGGATATCCAGGACATTGAGGGGCATCTGCAGGGCGGCATCCCCTGTGCCGATGTCGATGCCTTGCAGCCCTATTGGGACGTTTGTCCGCAACTGCGGCAGGCCCTGTTCACAGCCAACCGGACCGGCTACCTCGATCTGGCCGTCGCCAAGCAGGCCATCAAGCCGACAATCTACGGGCACCCGGAGTTCGTCACCTTCATCGACAGCATGAATGGTCTGTTTGCCGACTGGCAACAACGCAGCACCATCACGCTCAAGGGACTGCAAGCGGATTGCCATCCCAAGAGCGTCATCGCCCAGCTCGCCGAAGAGCTGCTTGCCCATTACACCGGCAAGCCACTCATCGACAAATACGACGTCTATCAGCACCTGATGGACTACTGGGCCGCAACCATGCAGGACGATTGTTATCTTGTAGCCACCGATGGCTGGAAGGCGACGACCTACCGGATCATTGAAGTCAAGAAAAACAAGGAAGGCAAAACAGTCAAGGAAGTGGACAAGGGCTGGACCTGCGACCTCGTGCCCAAGCCCCTCATCGTCGATCGCTACTTTGCCGCGCAGCAGGCGGCCATCCGCGAACTGGAAGCCGCGCTGGAGAGCGTGGCCACCCGGATGACCGAGCTGGAAGAAGAACACGGCGGTGAAGAAGGGGCGTTTGCCGAGCTGGACAAGGTGAACAAAGCCAACGTCAGCGCCCGCCTCAAAGAGATCAAGGGCCTGATTGACAACGACATGGAGGCCAAGGAAGAGGCCGATATCCTCACCTCCTGGCTGAAGCTCTGCACGCAGGAGGCGGAACTCAAGAAGGCCGTGAAGGATGCCGAGGCCGCACTCGACGCGCTCAGCCTTGCCAAATACCCCACACTCAGCGAGGCCGAAATCAAGACCCTGGTGGTGGAAGACAAATGGCTGACCGCCATCAGCACCGCCATTCACGGCGAGATGGACCGCATCAGCCAGGCCCTCACCCAACGCGTCAAGGAGTTGGTCGAGCGTTACGAAACGCCGCTGCCCTTACTAACCAGCGAAGTGGCAATCCTGAGCGCGAAGGTGGAAGCACACCTGAAGCAAATGGGGTTCTCGCTATGAACCAGTTCTGTAGTTCTGTAGGGTGGATAAGCGCAGCTCAGCCACCAAAACATTCGTAAAAGGGGAAGAGGCATGAGTCATTACCGCCGCGCTTACATCCCAGGCGGTATCTACTTCTTTACCGTCGTCACCCTCGACCGCGTCCCGATTTTCATCAATGAAGAACGTGTCGAGGTATTGAGGCAGGCATTCCGTAAGGTGATGGCTGTCCGTCCCTTTCAGATTAACGCGATGGTCGTCCTGCCCGAACATCTGCACTGTATCTGGCAAATGCCGGATGGTGATGCCGATTATTCCTCCCGCTGGCGTGAAATAAAGAAGGCTGCTTCACGCCAAATCGACACTGCCACCAATAATCGTAACGAACGGATGGTATGGCAGCGCAGATTTTGGGAACATGCCATTCGCGATGAAGATGATTGGCGTAAGCATATGGATTACGTTCATTACAACCCAGTAAAACACGGATTAGCGAGTCGCCCCGGTGAATGGCCGTGGTCGTCGTTCGTCAATGCAGTGAGCAAGGGTTGGTATGAAGAATCATGGGGAGCCGGAGAACCGGCAACCATCACCGGGATGGATTGCGAATAATGAACAGTGCTTGCACTCTCGGAACACCTATTGGTGGATGCGCTCTCGCTTATCCACCCTACAAAATCCCTCACCGCAAGAATAGTGAATGGAAAATGGATAACAAACAATTCCTATCCATATCGGTAGTAGGGTGGATAAGCGCAGCGCATCCACCAAAACCAAGCGAGCCACTTGACGTTATTAAAGAAAACAGGCATAATCGTTAATAACGTAAATTCATATTAAAGGTTCCCTAAAGGATTGAAACAGATGTTTCGTGATGTCACCGGGCAGTATATCAGCAGTATCGCAGGGGGTGAAAATGTTCGCGCCTTCGCGCCCAATCCCTTGCCGCCGCTGCCGCCACTTGATCTGAACGGCGCCCGGCAAGCGCTGCTTGAGCGGGCAACCCTGGCGCTTGGTCGTCTCGACAGTGTCGGCGTCCTGTTACCGGATCCCCAGCTTTTCTTATACGCCTATGTGCGTCGCGAAGCCGTACTCTCCTCGCAGATCGAAGGCACGCAGTCCTCTCTCTCCGACCTGCTGTTGTTCGAGCTGGATGAATTGCCAGGCACGCCTTTCGATGATGTGGTGGAGGTGTCCAACTATGTCGCGGCGCTCGAACATGGCATGGCGCGTCTGCGCGAGGGCTTCCCGCTGTGTAACCGGCTGTTGCGCGAAATACACGCCCGCCTCATGGCCCGGGGTCGCGGCAGTGACAAGGCGCCGGGCGAATTCCGCCGCAGCCAGAACTGGATTGGCGGCACCCGCCCCGGCAACGCCCGGTTTGTGCCGCTCCCACCGCCAGAAGTCGAACCCTGCATGACGGCGCTGGAACACTTCATCCACGGCAGTACCGGCAACCCAGACGACAACCTGCCGGTACTGCTCAAGGCCGCGCTGGCCCATGTCCAGTTTGAAACCATTCACCCCTTTCTCGATGGCAACGGCCGGCTGGGCCGTTTGCTGATTGCCCTGCTTCTGCATGACGGCGGGGCGCTCACCCAGCCATTGCTCTACCTGAGTCTCTATTTCAAGCAACACCGCGCCCACTATTACACCCTGCTCGACCGGGTACGCACCACCGGTGACTGGGAGGCCTGGGTCGATTTCTTTCTCGAAGGCGTGGAGCAGACGGCACAAGGCGCCGTACAAACCGCCCAACGGCTGGTGACGCTGTTCCAGCAGGACACCCAGCGCACCCAGGCCAGCGGTCGCGCCGCCGCCAACGCCCTGCGCGTGCTCGATGGTCTGCGCCAGCGGCCACTGTGCAGCCTGCGCCAACTCTGCCACAACACCGGCATGACCTTCCCCACCACCACCAAGGCCATGCTGAGACTGGTGGATCTTGGCATCGTCCGCGAACTCACCGGCCAGCGCCGCAACCGGGTGTTTGTCTACGACGCCTATCTGAATATCCTCAACGAAGGCGGGGAGGCACTGTGAGGCCGGGCTACAAGCAGACTGAGGTGGGGGTGATACCGGAGGATTGGGAGGTTGTACCATTGGATGGGCTGGCCACCATCCTGCACGGCTATGGATTTCAGAGTCAGTACTTCAAACCTCTCGGAAGTTATTTGTTGACTACACCCGGTCATTTCTACGAAACCGGAGGTTTTCGCGAAGTACGCGACAAACAGAAGTTCTACGCTGGGCCTTTGCCTGATGGCTATCTGCTCAGTCAAGGTGATCTTATTGTAGCGATGACAGAGCAGGCGGATGGTCTCTTGGGAAGTGCCGCTTTTGTTCCTTCTGGTGGTGGATACCTCCACAACCAACGACTGGGAAAGGTCAAGGTACTTTCCACTGACGTGAGTATCAGTTTCTTGTATCGCGTATTCAATTCCAAAGCATATCGAGCCAAGGTGCGAGAGACGGCAGCAGGCACGAAGGTGAAGCATACATCACCGGCAAAGCTGCTTGAAATTCCGGTTGCACTTCCGCCCACCAAGGCTGAACAAGAAGCCATCGCCGGGGCGTTGAGCGATGTGGATGGACTCATCGAAACGCTTACGCAGCTCATCGCCAAAAAACGCCAGATCAAACAAGGCGCCATGCAGGAATTGCTCACCGGCAAGAAGCGGTTGCCGGGGTTCAGTGGGGAGTGGGAGGTGAAGCAGTTGGGGGATGTGTTAAAGGTACGCCACGGTAAAAGCCAACATGACGTTGCCGTAGAAGGCGGTAAATATCCAATCCTTGCAAGTGGCGGTGAGATTGGGCGTTCTAACGATTATCTATACAACAAGCCTTCGGTCCTCATTGGCAGAAAAGGCACGATCGACGTCCCACAGTTTATCGACACTCCCTTTTGGACGATCGACACGCTATTCTTTACAGAGATTGCTCCGGAAGCAGATGTAAAGTTTATCTTTTATAAATTCAACACTATCAATTGGCGTAGTTACAACGAGGCATCGGGCGTGCCGAGTCTAAACGCATCAAGAATTGAGAGCATTGAGTTTAGTTGTCCGCCACTCCCCGAGCAAACCGCCATCGCCACCATCCTCACCGCCATGGACGCCGAGATCACCACCCTCGAAACCAGGCTCGCCAAGACCCGCTCCCTCAAGCAGGGCATGATGCACAACCTGCTCACCGGCAGGATTCGACTGCTATGAAAAACGATCATCGCGCCTGTTCGGTAGGAAAAAACATTTTTGGGCCGTGGTATCCAAGAGTCAGTTTCAGGCTGGCGCAGGCGGCCGTCCATTTTGCACTTCGCCACAGAGGGTCAGTCAACATACCCTTCGCCGAATTTAAAGATAGTTTTCTGTTGACTTGTCTGTAATATATTGATTTCATTGTTATGATATTGCTTAATTAAAGATACTCAAACACAGCCATTACAGAAGAACAGCACCATGCCTGTATTTAGCCATCATGATCTGACCCTGCTCAACCCGTCGTTTGACTCGCCTTTGGTGGACGTCTTGACGGAGCTGGAACATCTGCGCCGCCTGCAACTGCAGGGCACGACCCCGGCCCAGGTCTTTTTCCAGCTCAAGCTCATCTTCCACATGCTGGAGAGTTTGGGCTCAGCCCGGATCGAGGGGAATCACACCACCTTGGCGGACTATGTGGAAAGCAAACTGGAAGGCACCCGGCAGACTCCCTCTGACCAACTGCGGGAAATGGAAAATATTGAAGCCGCCATGGCGTACATCGAGGAGAGTATCCAGCCCGGCGACGGGCTGACAGAGCACTTCATCCGCGAGCTGCACGCCATCACGGTCAAAGGGCTGGAGCGGGAAGGAGACGCCACGCCGGGAGCCTACCGGCAGACGCAGGTAAAAATTGCACAGTCTGAACACCTGCCGCCCGATCTCATCCAGGTGCCCCACTACATGCAGGAGCTGGTGGTGTTCATCAACGAAAATCACCCGCCCAAATATGACCTCATCAAGGTAGCGCTGGCGCACCATCGTTTTGGCTGGATCCACCCGTTTGGCAACGGCAATGGCCGCGTGGTCCGACTGCTGACCTACGTCCTGCTGATCAAATACGGCTTCAATGTCAAAACCGGCGGCCGGGTGTTGAATCCAACAGCGGTATTCTGCAATGACCGTGACCGCTATTACACCATGTTGGCAGGCGCTGATACCGGCACCCCGGAAGGGTTGGAGGCCTGGTGCCTTTATGTATTGCAAGGTATTCTGGACGAATTGCGCAAAGTGGATCGGCTCACGGACTTCAGCTATTTGAGCAGCAGGATTCTTGGCCCGGCCCTTATCTTTGCCAAGGAAAGAGGACTCATCACAACGATGGAAGAGCATGTGCTGCACATAACCGCCAAAAACGGCGTCGCCAAGGCTGCTGATCTGGCCGCTGCCATGCCCGGCATGTCTGCCGCCCAGCGCACCTATCAAATCAGAAAACTGGTGGAGCGCAAGATGTTGCAGCCCATCACAAAAGGGGCGCGCCAATACACCATTGGTTTCAGCAATAACTATCTGATGCGAGGCGTGGTTCGAGCCCTGTCCGATGAAGGATTTATCCCCTCAGCCCTGAATAGAGCCGGGAACTGACCGTGACAGGAATGAAAGCTTGAGCCAGATAAAAAGGGAAAAGAGACAATGAACGCCATCGGCCAGCCGGAACGCGCCACACAGAACCGGGTCATCGCCCTGTTCCGTGACGAGCTGGGGTATCGCTATCTTGGCGACTGGAGCGACCGCCCGAACAACAGCAATATCGAAGAAGGACTGCTTACTGCCTGGCTGAGTAAGAGCGGTTACAGCCCGTCCCAGATCAGCCGGGCGCTCGACCGGCTACGCATCGAGGCAGGCAATCCCAACCGCAGCCTCTATGACAACAACAAGGCGGTGTACAGTCTGCTGCGCTACGGCGTCCAAGTGCAGGCGGCAGCGGGCGAGAACACCGAGACGGTCTGGCTGATCAACTGGCAGGCCCCGGAGGACAATGATTTCGCCATGGCCGAGGAAGTGACGCTGCGCGGCAACTTCGAGCGGCGGCCCGATCTGGTGCTCTATGTCAACGGCATCGCCGTGGGCGTGCTGGAGCTAAAGAACAGCCGGGCCTCCATTGGTGACTCCATCCGCCAGAACATCTCCAACCAGCAGCCGGAGTTCAATGCCTGGTTTTTCAGCACGGTGCAGTTCATCTTTGCCGGCAACGATTCCGAGGGGCTGCAATACGGAACGATCAAGACCGAGGAAAAGTATTTCCTGAAATGGAAAGAAGATGCAGGAGCGACCGCAGCCGACAACAACCGCTTCAAGATCGATAAATATCTTCTCAAGATGTGCAACAAGGAACGGCTGATCGAGCTGATGCACGACTTCGTGCTGTTTGATGGCGGCGTGAAGAAGCTGCCGCGCGTGCACCAGTATTTCGGTATCAAGGCGGCACAGGCGCATGTCCACCGCCGCGAGGGCGGCATCATCTGGCACACCCAGGGCAGCGGCAAAAGCATCGTCATGGTGCTCCTGGCCAAATGGATTCTGGAGAACAGGCCCAATGGCCGCGTGGTGATCGTCACCGACCGCGACGAGCTGGACAAGCAGATCGAAGGCGTCTTTATTGCTGCCAACCATCCCATGACCCGCGCCGGCAGCGGTCGCGACCTGATGACCCAGCTTGGCCAGGCCGCGCCGCGCCTGCTCTGCTCGCTGGTGCACAAGTTCGGCCGGCGGGGCGTGGAGGATTTCGAGCAGTTTATCAAGGATCTGGAGGCCCAGCCCTGCCCGACCGTGGGCGAGGTTTTCGTGTTCGTGGACGAATGCCACCGCACCCAGAGCGGCAAGCTGCACCGGACGATGAAGGCGCTGATGCCCAATGCGGTGTTTATCGGTTTTACCGGCACGCCGCTGCTCAAGCAGGACAAGGCCACCAGCCTGGAGGTATTCGGCGGCTACATCCACACCTACAAGTTCAGCGAGGCGGTGGAGGATCAGGTGGTGCTCGACCTCGTCTATGAGGCTCGCGACATCGACCAGCGGCTCGGTGCGGAAGACAAGATCGACACCTGGTTCGACGCCAAGACCAAGGGGCTGAACGACTGGCAGAAGGGTGCCCTGCGTGAACAATGGGGCACGATGCAGAACGTGCTCAGCTCACGATCGCGCATGGATCGCGTGGTGGCCGATATCATCTTCGACTTCAGCGTCAAGCCGCGCCTCTCCAACCAGCGCGGCAACGCCATCCTGGTGGCCTCCAGCATCTACGAGGCGTACAAGTATTTCGAACTGTTTCAGAAGACGGTCTTCAAGGGCAGGTGTGCGGTCATCACCTCCTACAATCCCCAGGCTCGAGACATCACCCTGGAGGACACCGGCGCCAACACGGAGACGGACAAGCAGTTCATCTACAACACCTACACCGCCTTGCTCAAAAACTCAGGACTGGCCAATACCGAGGTTTACGAGGACAGTGCCAAGAAGCTGTTCAAGGAGCAGCCGGCCAACATGAAGCTGCTGGTGGTGGTCGACAAACTGCTGACCGGATTTGATGCCCCGAGCTGCACATACCTCTACATCGACAAGTCCATGCAGGATCACGGGTTGTTCCAGGCCATCTGCCGCACCAACCGGCTGGATGGCGAGGACAAGGAGTTCGGCTACATCGTCGACTACAAGGATCTGTTCAAGAAGGTGGAGAACGCCATCGCCGTTTACACCTCCGAGCTGGATCACAGCGCCGGTGGCGTCGATCCCGAGATTCTGCTGCAAGACCGCCTGAGCAAGGGCCGGGAGCGGCTGGACAATGCCCTGGAAGTCCTCGCCCTGCTCTGTGAGCCGGTGGAACCGCCCAGGGGCGAGCTGGAGCATATCCATTATTTCTGCGGCAACACCGAGATTGCAGAGGACTTGCAGGCGCATGAGCCGCAACGTGTTGCGCTCTACAAGGCGACGGTGGCCCTGGTGCGGGCCTACGCCAATATTGCCGACGAACTGGAGAAGGCCGGGTACAGCGATGCCGACATCCAGCGCCTCAAACAGCAGCTTGAGGAGTATCTCAAGCTGCGGGAGATCATCCGCAACGCTGCCGGTGAAAAGCTGGATACGAAGGCCTACGAGGCCGACATGCGCCACCTCATCGACACCTATATCGAGGCCGATGAACCACGGACGATTTCACCCTTCGACGACATGCCGCTGCTGGATTTGATTGTCAATACCGGCATTGGCAGTGCCATCAACAGCCTGCCTAATGGGCTCAAGGGCAACAAGGATGGTGTTGCCGAGACCATCGAGAACAACGTCCGCAGCAAGATCATCAAGGAGCATCTCAATGACCCGGCCTATTACGACACGATGTCGGCGGTGCTGGACGAGATCATCGCCACTCGGAAAGCCAAGGCCATCGAGTATGAGGAATACCTGAGACAGATTGCTGAGCTGGCCAAGAGAGTGACAACAGGCCAAGACCCGGATACGCCCGAGCCGATCAATACGCCGGGACGCCGCGCCCTCTACAACAATCTCCGGCAGGGACCATCTTGTGGTACGGCTGAGCCCTCTCCTGCTTATGGAAACGCAAACAAAGACGATGTGCTGGCTCTGACCATCAAGATCGACGAAACCATTCGGCAAATCAGGCCGGATGATTGGCGTGGTGTTCAGGCAAAAGAGCAGGTCATCAAGGCCGCCTTGTACGGGATTCTGCAGGACGTGGCCGAGGTTGAGCGCATCTTCCTCATCATCAGGCAGCAGAAGGAGTACTGATGATGGAGCGGATCGAACTGGGCGGGATCGCCGTGGATGTGGTGAAGAAGGACATCAAGAATATCCACCTGAGTGTTTACCCGCCAATGGGCAGGGTCCGGATCTCCGCGCCGCTCAGGATGGAGCTTGATACCATTCGCGTCTTTGCCATCACCAAGCTCGGCTGGATCAAAAGCCAGCAGCAAAAGCTGCAAGGGCAGGAACGGGAGACAGTGCGCGAATATCTCGACCGCGAAAGCCATTACGTCTGGGGAAAACGTTACCTGCTTAAGGTGGAAGAAAAAGACGCTGCACCGAAAGTTGAACTCAAGCACAACAAGATGATCCTGTGGCTTCGTCCTTCGACAAGCCACGAGAGAAAACAGGAGATCCTTGATGGCTGGTATCGCGAGAGACTCAAAGAAGTCGCTTCCGCAGTGATTGCCAAAAGGGAGCCGCTCATGGAGGTGAAGGTAAAGAAGTTCTTCGTGCAAAAGATGAAAACGAGGTGGGGAAGCTGCAACCCGACTGCCCTTACCATTCGCCTGAATAGCGAGCTTGCCAAGAAACCGCGTGAATGCCTTGAATACCTCATTGTCCATGAGATGGTTCATCTCCTCGAACCCTCCCATAATAGTCACTTCATGGCGTTGATGGATCTATTCATGCCGAAATGGCAATTTTACCGGGAAATGCTGAACCGCTTGCCCGTGCATCATGAGCGGTGGATATATTGAAACCAGCAGCGACCGGTAAAGAGCACCCCGGCAATCTTTGCACAGGAATCTGATCCCCATGTTCTCTCTCCATCTCTCCAACCGCACCGAAAATCTGCTGACCGATCTGGTCGAGGTTCTTCGCACCCAGCCGCGCCGGGACCTGTTTGCCAGGGAGATCTTTCTGATCCAGAGTCAGGGGATGGAGCGGATGCTCTCCCAGCGGCTGGCCGATGCCTTTGGGGTGTGGTGCAATTTTGAGTACCTGCTGCCCACCCGGTTTTTTGACCTCATGGCCAGCCGGATGGGCATGATCATCAACCCGGATGCCTTTGACCGCGATGCCCTTACCTGGCGTATTGATGGCCTGTTGCATCAGGTAGTAGCGGGAGAGGCGCAACAAGCGGAAGGGCCGACGTCTGCGACATTTGCGCCGCTTCGGCGCTACATCAGCGGCGAGCAGAGCGGGTTGAAGCGTTACCAGCTCTCTCAGCAACTGGCCAATATCTTTGACCAGTATCAGATCATGCGGCCGGAGATGCTCGATGGCTGGCAGCGGCAGAAAATGAGCACCGGAAGTCCGGCGGAAGAATGGCAGATGGCCCTGTGGGGGCAACTGCGGGCGTCTCTGGACAACACTCCGCATCGGGGCGAGATGCTGCACCGGTTTCTCCAGCGGCTGCAAGGCCCGGAGGATTTTTCCGCCATCCTGCCCGCCCGGCTCTCGGTCTTTGGCCTGCACAGCATGCCGCCCCTGCTGCTCGATTGCCTGCACGCCGTCTCCTGCCATTGCGATGTCCATCTCTATCTCCTCACCCCCTGTCAAAACTACTGGATGGACATTCCCGGCAAGCGGCAGTTGATACGCGAGAATCTGGCCCGGCTACAACAAAGCCTTGAGCCTGCCCCTCTTATCCCTGAGATTCACCCTTTGCTGAACTCTCTGGGGAAACAGGGCCAGGATTTTCACGCCATGCTCCTTGATCGTATTGATAACCTGATCGACACGGACAGCTACGAAGATCCGGCGCAGATCGCCACGCAGGCAGGCCATGCGCCCAGCCTGCTCCACCGGCTGCAATCGGACCTGCTTGATGGCGGCTGGAGGGAAAAAGAAGATGAGGAACAAATCCCCCTTGATTCCTCCCTGACCATTGTCTCCTGTCACTCGGCGGTGCGGGAGGTGATGATTCTCAAGGACCAGATCCTGCACTGGCTGCAGGAGAACCCCGATATGGCGCTACGCGATATTGTGGTCATGGCCCCTGACATCCAGGAATATGCGGCGATTATCCCGGCCATCTTCCATGATATCCAGCACTCCATTGCCGACCGCAGCCTGCGCCAGCGCAACTCGGGCCTGGCGATTTTTCTCCAGTTCCTTGATCTGGCCGTCAGCCGGTTTTCCTGGAGCGAAGTCCTGGATCTGCTGGAAAGGCCGGAGATTGCCGCCACCTTCGGCCCCCTCACCGAGGCCGACATCGAACTGATCCGCCACTGGGTCGTAAGCTCCGGCATCCGCTGGGGGCTCTCCGCCGACCAGCTCCGAGGCATGGGCCTGGTCGGGACAGAAGAGATCACCTGGCAGGCCGGGCTGGAGCGGTTGCTCCTGGGCTACGCCATGGACTGGGACCAGCCGGTGAACACCATCCTGCCCTATCCCGATATCGAAGGGAGCCAGGCCCGGCCCCTGGGCGGTTTATGCCAGTTCATCGAGCTGCTGGCCCTGGCAGCCGAAGACTTTTCCCGGCCCCGGCCACTGGCCGCCTGGTCAACCCTGCTGCTCTCGCACGTTGACTCCCTGTTTGGCCCGGACACGGAAAACGATATCGCCCAGTTGCGCGAGATCCTGACCACGCTCGGCCACCGCTTTGGCGCCCTGCACCACCATGATCTCCCCCTGGAGGTGGTGCGGGCCTGGCTGGAGACCGCGGCGCAGGAGAGCAGGAGCAGCGCCGGATTTCTGCGCGGCCAGCTCACCTTCTGCTCCATGCTGCCCATGCGCTCCATCCCCTTCCAGGCGGTCTGTCTGCTGGGGCTCAACGACGGCGTCTTTCCCAAGACCGACCGCCATCCGCCCTTTGATCTGCTGGGCGAAAGCTTCCGGCCGGGAGACCGCTCCAAGCGGGGCGATGACCGCTACCAGTTTCTGGAGGCCCTGCTCTCGGCCCGCAAATATCTGTACCTCAGCCATGTGGGCCAATCGATCCGCTCGGGCAGCGTTATCCCGCCCTCGGTTCTGATCACCGAGCTGATCGAGACCCTCCAGCTCTCCTACGGGATAGAAGATCCGGTGCAGAAACATCCCCTGCAGCCCTTTTCCGCCCGCTATTTCCAGGGTTCCAGCCTGTTCAGCTATAACCATCATCACTGTGAAATGGCCAGGGCCTTGACCCATCCGCTCCCACCATCGCCAACCCCCGTGCCCTGGTGGACGGGTTCACTGCCCGATGATGAAAACAAGGTTGTCACCGTTGCTGATCTGCTCAGCTTCTTTGCCCATCCGCAGAGATGGTTTGTCCGGAAGCGGCTGGGTATCCGCCTTGATACCGAGGCCGAACTGCCGGGGGAGAGTGAGCTCTTTGCCCTGAATGGTCTTGACAGCTATCTGGTCAATCAGGAGCTGGTCCAGGCCTGCCTCGATAAAACCACAGAACCGCAAACAACCGCTCTCGCCAGATTGAAGGCCCAGGGCCGCTGGATGCTGGGCACCCCCGGCCAACTGGCCTTTGACCGGCAGCTCCCCGAGCTGTCCGCCTTTGCCGGGAAGATCCAGGCCAACGATATGGGCCGGAGCCTGCCGGATATCCCCATTGATCTCCAGGTCGGCGAATATCGTCTTATTGGCCAGCTTGCGGGTATCCATGAAAACGGCATCCTGCTGGCCCGCTACTCGAAATGCAAGGGCAAGGACCTGCTCAAGGCCTGGATTTCCCATCTGCTGCTGGCCGCAGCCACACCTGCACCTGCCACCACCCATCTGCTGACCAAAGAGCTGGATCTCTGTTTTCCGCCCTGTGCTGATCCTCAATCCCGGCTTGGTGAGCTGATGACGATCTACCATGAAGGATACTCCTCTCCCAGTCCCCTGCTGGTCGAACCGGCGTGGCTCTATATTCAGCAACAGAACAAAAAACGGGCTCAAAAATCACCTCTGGACACAGCGGCAAAAAGTTTCAGAGACAGCCTGGAACAGGGCTATGAACCCGAACTGACCCTGCTCTATGGCAGTTGTGATCCAGACACCCTGCTGGGCCCGGAATTCCTGCACCTGTGTGAGGAATTCTTAGGCCCGATATGGTCGGAGACAACTGACCAGACACCACAGGATGAGGGGCATAGCTGATGAAGATAAAAAGAGAGACATTTGACGCCGCCACTGCCCCGCTGCGCCAAGGGGTCAATCTGGTCGAGGCCAGCGCCGGAACCGGCAAGACCTTTGCCATTGCCATGCTGGTTCTGCGTTTTGTGACCGAATCCGGCCTCCCCCTGCCAGGCATCCTGGTGGTGACTTTTACCAAGGCGGCCACGGAAGAGCTGAAAGGACGGATCCGGGCCCGGCTGGCATCGGCCCGGGATCTGCTGGACAGCAACCAGAGGCCGGAGATCAGCGACCAGACCGATCCGGCCCTTGCGGCCTGGCGCGCCGGGCTTGCCGAACGCGGCATCACCGAACCGCTGGCCCTCCATCGCCTGGAGATGGCCCTGCTCGATATGGATCTGGCCGCCGTTTTCACCATCCATGGTTTCTGCCAGCGTATGCTTCAGGAACAGGCGCTGGAGAGCGGCCAGCTCTTTGATTTTGAGCTGACGACCGACCCGTCCCGCCTGCGCGCCCAGGTCATCCAGGATTACTGGCGGCGGAATTTCTATACCCTCTCGCCCCTGCACTGCGCCCTGATCACCGAGATCTATAAAACCCCTGATGATCTGTATAAGAGTGTAGAGGGAGCAGGAAAAAGGAGCGCCCGGATTGAACCGCCGGCGCCAACCGTGGCAGAGGCGCTCGCCCTTTTCGACACGAGCCTGAACCACCTCTCTGACTGGTGGCAGGACAACACGGCCACCCTGCGACCCCTGATGCAGGAGGCTGTTAACGAGGGAAAATTCACGAAAGAGCTGCAGACCGGTTTTTCCGGCTGGTGGCAGCAGGTTGATGATTTTCTCGAGGGGCACAGCCTGCAACCGCCGGCCAATATCGAACGTCTCAGCGCCGCCGGGATCAAGGCAGAATTGCATGGTGGCAAGTTCAGGAGCAGCAAGGAAAAAAGCGGCGAGGAGAAAAAGCAAGAATTTATTGCCGCCTGGCCGCTGGCAGATCAGGAGACTGCCGATTTCCTTCAGGCCCGGCAGTCTGTGGCCCTGGCCTTCCGCATCGGCCTTGTCCGGGAACTTGCCACCGGTCTGGCCCAGACCCTCCGGCGGCAGAACCTGCTTTCCTTTGACGATCTTATCTCCCAACTGGCAAAGGCCCTGGCCGGCGAACAGGGGCCGGGGCTGCGGCAGATTCTCGGCAAGCGCTATCAGGTGGCCTTGATCGATGAGTTTCAGGACACAGACGACGCCCAGTACTCGATCTTCTCCGCCCTGTTCACGGGCTCTTCCCACTATCTC
>CAITDH010000337.1 GCA_903891045.1 uncultured Desulfobulbaceae bacterium
ATGAAAACGTTTTTGATAATCTCTGGTTTTCTGGACGATGGTGGCTGTTGGGGTCTGGTCCACCGGTATGTACTTCCTGGCTCATGGTCAGTTTCTGCCGGCAGGGTGTTTTTTCGCTCTCACGACTACGCTCAAACCTAATTAATATTAAGGAAGATCATAATGACCACCGCCGAGCTGGACCAGATCGAACTGATGATGCGCCGCGTCCTTCCGGAGATGATCGAGAAGGCGTTACACCTCAACCAGAAGCCGGTGATCGGCGGCGACTTTGCGCAGAAATGCATGCAGCTTCCGCAAAAGAGTAACCGTCAACTGAGCCCATCTTGAAGGGATGCTTACAACGTGGCATCATTCCTGGCGGCAAGCCATTTATCGGGGAGGAGTTCGGCAATGCGCTTGGCCGGGTGCCCCATGATGCGTCTCAGCACATCTTCGAGGTATTCCTGCGGATTGATCTTCAGGTTCCGGCATGTCTGGACGAGGGAAAGAATCGTGGCGGTGGCCCGGCCACCATCTTCGCTGCCGACGAACAACCAGTTCTTGCGACCAATGGTGAGGGGGCGAATACCCCGCTCCGCCACGTTATTGTCGAGGCGGGCATCGGGATGATTCAGGTAGTTCGGCAGATAGGGCGCCAGGCCCATATAGTAATTCAGCGCTTTGGCAAAGTTGGATTTGGGGAGCAGGCCACCGGCCAGCAGGCGCTCTTTGACCATCCGAGTCAATTCGTCAAGGATCGGCTGTTCAATCTGCTGTCGGATGCGGAGGCGTTCTTCGGCAGAACGCGCCCACGCCACGCGCTCCAGCAAGAACAGATACCGGATCTTGCGCAGGATGCGGCGCCGGAGCTCTGGATCACCCCCTTCGGCCTCCACGAATTTACGGCGCACATGGGCCATGCAGGGACACCAGAAGATCCCCTTTATTTTAGCCAGTTTTTCGTAAACTCCGTATTTATCGGAATGAAAGATGCCCTGGTAATTTTTCAATGTTTTTAAAGGATGCTCATGGTTCCGATTCAAGCAAAACTCAAAGAACCGGTAAGGAGGATGCGTATTCCGACGAAGTCGGCCGCCTAATCCGACGCAAGTCGGCCACCTGTTCCGGTGAAGTCGGCCACCCCCTGAGGGGTGCGTCGCTGGGCGGGGTTAATGTCTCACATGTGTTCGACCACGTCAATATTTGCGAGTAGTTTTCGCATTGAATCCTCTCCCTGTAGTTCCATCTTATAGGCGTTGTGTACCAGCCTGTCGAGGATCGCATCGGCCATAGTTGGGTCCCCGAGGGCCTGATGCCAGTTCGCCACAGGGAGCTGACTCGTTATTAGTGTTGACCTCTTCAGATATCGTTCATCGATGATCTCCAGCAGGTCCCGCAGTTGCTCCCCCGACAGGGGAGCGAGACCGAGATCGTCCAACACCAGAAGTTCGGTCATGGCCAGGCCCCGCATGAGTTTTCGGTAGCGTCCGTCGTGGCGTGCGAGATCCAGATCCTGCATGAGGGTCGGCAACCGGTGGTAGGCTGCGGTGATTCCCTGCCGACAGGCGCTGTGGGAGAGCGCGCAGGAGAGCCAGGTTTTGCCCGTCCCGGTGGCTCCGGTGATCAGGAGGTTATGGCGTCTCTTAACCCAATGGCAGGTAGCGAGGCTTGCCAGGAGAGAACGGTCGATGCCGCGACCCGGCCTGGTATCGAGATCTTCGAGAGCGGCGTTCTGACGGAGTTTTGCCCCTTTCAGACGATTGGCGAGCTGCCGGTTCTCCCGCTCCAGGAGTTCCGCGTCGACGAGGAGGGCCATCCGGTCCTCGAAGGAAAGGTTATGGATCTGAGCCCTTTGGCCATGCCGGCGAGACGCATGCTGTTCAGTTTGTCGATGGTTGGGTGGATAAGCATTCTTTTTCTCCTTTTTCTGTGGGCCTGCGAGGTTGTG
>CAITDH010000338.1 GCA_903891045.1 uncultured Desulfobulbaceae bacterium
ACCAGTTGATGAGCTTCCTGTTGAGCCTGAATCAGGTGCGATTGATCATGGTACCTTGAAATCTGGAGCTCTTGCCGGGCTTCGGGAATGTGTTGCCTCAATTCTTTTGAAAAAATATGAGGTTGCTTTTCCCGCCTTTTTTGTTGAAATCAACAGGTTACGTCAGGGGTGGCAGGTGCAGTATGTTGAAAATACTCTCCTGCAGCTTTTGCTAACCGTTGGACAGTACATTGATACATATCGAACGATGGCGGATGCTGAAGCATTGACTTTGCTGCAGTCTCTCTGTGATAAACTTGAACAGATGTGTCAGAGAAAAACGGGTCTTGGTGATGGACGAGAACAGATCCTTTTTAAGGAGATGGGTACAGTATTACTCTGGCAACAGCGATTGATCGCTGCTCTGATGGCAAGGCATGAGGGAGAGGACACATCTTCTGGGGATGTGGATGATTTGACAGATCTTTTTTCAGAAAAGTAAGAGATTGTTTTAGGTTTTTTTCGATAGGCAGCACAATGGCGGTTATTCTCCTCTGTGAGAGTAACCGCCATTGTGTTATCAATGTCAAGATGCCAAAAAGATTTTGGTTAATAAACGTTTTATTATAGTGAAATAGAGAGTGTTATGTCCATACATCCAACAGCAGTTATTGATAAAAAAGCAGAAATTGATTCATCAGTTCATGTAGGTGCTTATACCGTGATTGGGAAAGGGATTCGTATTGGTGCTGGAACCCGTATTGAGGCGCATGCGGTTCTTGCTGGTCTGACTACCATTGGCGCGGGGAATGTGGTTGGCTCTTTTACTTCCATTGGCACACCGCCCCAGGATCTTAGCTATGCCGGGGAACCTACGCAGTTGGTTATTGGTGATCATAATCAGATCCGTGAATATACGTCTATCCATCGGGGAACGGTCAAAGGTGGTGGAAAAACAGTCATTGGTGACAATAATCTGTTTATGGCCTATTGTCATATCGGTCATGATTGCCGCATTGCCAGTCATGTCATTATGGCCAATGTAGCCACCCTTGCTGGTCACGTGGAAGTCGATGATTATGCCTCGATCAGTGGTCTGGTTGCGGTGCATCAATTCTGTCGTATCGGTGCATATGCTTATATCGGCGGGATGTCGGGTATTGGTCTTGATGTTGCCCCGTATATGATTGTCACCGGAACGAGGAATCGGCTGCGGGTTTCGGGAATCAATAAGGTTGGCCTCAAGCGGCATGGTTTCAGTAAAGAGACCATTGGTAAGCTGGATCAGGCCTTTCGTCTTCTTTTTCGTTCACCTGAGTTGTTGCAGGCAGACGCCTTGGCGCAGGTGCGTGAGGAGTTGCCTGATTGTGCCGAGGTGGAAGCTTTGGTACATTTTTTTGAGAACTCTAAACGTGGTGTTGCCAAACGCACTGAAGATTAGGAGCTGTTACGAAATCCATTGTATTTCTGATCAGTTCATTATGGTTTTAATGGCTTTGTGGTATGCATATTTATCCTGAAAAAATAGGTATTATTGCGGGAAGTGGTCAATTCCCGCTTCTTTTTATCAAGGCAGCTAAGGCGGCTGGGCGGATTGTAGCGGTGGTTGCCCATAAAGGGGAAACCACCCCGGAAGTTGCTGCGGCTGCGGATATGGTTTGTTGGGTGAAACTTGGTCAGCTGGGGAAGATAATCAGGTTCTTTCATGATGAAGGGGTCGGAGAGACAGTTTTTCTCGGTGCCATAACCAAAACCCAGATATTCAAGGATGTTTTTCCTGATTTAAAGGGGTTGACCCTGTGGAACAAGATTGATACCAGGCAAGATGATGCCATCCTTCGAGCAGTAGCGAGTGCTCTTGAACAGGAAAATATCAAGGTGCTGGAGTCTACGTTCTATTTGCGCCATCTTCTGTTTCCTGGAGGAGTGCTTACCAAAAAGAAGCCAAACCAGGAACAACGTCTGGATATTGAATTTGGCTGGCGGAATGCTCGGGCTATAGGACAGCTTGATATTGGACAGTGTGTAGTGGTAAGAAATCTGTCTGTGCTGGCGGTAGAGGCCATCGAAGGGACAGATGCCACTATTCTTCGCGGCGGGGGGCTGGCCAGAGAAAAGGCGGTGGTGGTTAAGGTCAAGAAACCATCCCAGGATTTCCGCTTTGATTTGCCGGCAACTGGCTTGAAAACAGTCGAAATCCTGGCCAGTGTCAAGGGTGCGGTACTGGCGGTTGAAGCGGGTCAATCACTGCTCTTTGATCGTGAGATTATGGTTGCGGCAGCAAATAAGGCGGGGATTGTAGTGGTCGGGGTTACTGAAAATCCCGACGGAACCCTGGAGTTCTGAATGGCTCTTTTCTTTTTTCCCTTTTCCTCTTTTTTCTTCTGATGCAGGCCATGATCCTGGCGGCTGGTTTTGGCACCCGCCTTTTGCCCTATACCCTTGTTCGTCCTAAACCCCTTTTTCCCATTCTGAATCAACCCTTGTTGTTGCTTACGATTCAACGCCTGCAGCAGGCCGGTTGTGATCATATTGTTGTGAATTGTCATTATCTGCGGGAGCAGATCGTTTGTGCCCTGCACGGTATCCCTGGCGTGGTGGTGCAGGAGGAAACCTCTGTTCTTGGGACGGGCGGTGGCCTGCGGTTGGCCCTTGATCAGTTTCGGGATGAACCTGTTCTGGTAACCAACGGGGATATCTATCATACCATTGATTATCAGCGTCTTTATCAGGATCATAAACGGCAGGGGGCACCAGTGACTATGGCCATGCATGATTTCCCTCGTTTTAATACAGTGGCCGTTCGGGACGGAAGGGTTTACAGCTTTGATGACCAGGCAGACCAAGCAAAAGGTGCCTTGCTTGCCTTTACCGGTTTGCATGTCCTGGAACCTGAGGTGCTGGCAGCGATTCCCGTAGATGAAGAATATTCGATTATTGATAGGTATCGACAGCTTTTACAACAGGGCCAGACGATTGTTGCCATGCGTGTAGATGACTGTTTCTGGACGGATATGGGGACGGTGGAAGATTATCTGGCGCTTCATGCCGGTCTGTTGACCGGAAAAATTCCGGTCTGGCCTGAGCTCGTATGGCCAAAAAGTCCTTTTCTGGTTGCTGACAAGGCTAAGATGGGAAGCGGGTTGGTGTTGCAGGACTGGGCTTGCGTTGGTGATACCGTCATTAGCAAAGATACACATCTGCAGCGGTCGGTGGTTTGGGATGGAGCCACGATTGCCGAGGGGCGCAAGGTCGTGGATCAATTGGTAGTTCAGTAATAATTTTATAGAAAATAAAAATACAAGTGAGGTTCTTGCAAAATGACCAATATTTCATTCTCGAGTGCTTTTATCGGGAATCCATTGTTGTAAATTCAGCCTGTTATGGATTCCCGCCTGCGCGGGAATGACGGTTTTTGGATTTAATCTGTCATTTTGCAAGAGGCTCAAGTAATATCAGAATATTATTCTTTGATGAGAGTGGAGGGGCATGATTATTCCGGCTCAGAATCAAGTTTGTTGTGGTCGCGTCCGGTAAAATAATTGAGCCAGGAAGAGCTTCCCTGCAGAGACCAGTCTTTGGGGGGGAGGGGCGGGCAGTTGGGAAGCTCCCCGGTATGGTGGGGCGGATTGCTGTGGTACACCTTGACCCAGAAGCAGAGTCTTTCCTGGGGATAGACCTCACAGAAACCATGCAGGGAACCGCCGCAGGGGCCGTTGATCATCCTCTTGGGGCAACCGGATTGCGGGCAGAGATAGCTGGATTCGGCCAGGGTGCAGTCTCCGCACATGCGACAGCGAAAGAGAAGGGTCTTGATCAGGTGTTCACAAAAGGTGTACAGGCTACGGGCCTGCTTATTTTGATCAGCCTGGAGACTGACTGCTCGGGCCAGGGGGAAAATGAGGCCCTCTGGTTTGAAGGCGGAGTCGTGGATTTGCTGGTTGATGCGAAAAAGAACTGACGGTCTACGGGGTAAGTCTTGTTGTTCTGATTTGGGAAAGAGGTGCCAGGTGGATGGGGATGGAAAATCCACCTCTTGCCGCAGTTCCTGGAGGTCG
>CAITDH010000339.1 GCA_903891045.1 uncultured Desulfobulbaceae bacterium
AGTTATGATAGGATGAATAACTAAGGAAAATTAATAAAAAATTTCAACATTTAACCAGCAAACAACAACAAGAGGATACCCTACACCATCCTCCTCCACCAATCGTCCAGAACCTCTAACCAGTTCCCCTCATAGACCACAATGGAACCTTTAACTCTCTTGCTCTTCTTTGCCCTGCTCTTTGGGGCAATTATCGGCAGTTTTCTCAATGTCGTCATCCTCCGGTTGCCCGCTGAGAATGGTTCCATTGTCTTCCCGGCCTCGCACTGCCCACGATGTCAGCACCCTCTTTCCTGGTATGAAAACATTCCCGTCATCAGCTTTCTGGTTCTACGGGGCAGATGCCGCCACTGCCAGGAAAGGATATCATTGCAATACCCAGTAGTCGAACTCTGTATGGCCCTCCTGTCAACGGCCATAGTCCAACGCTTTGGTCTCAGCATAACAGCTGGTGGCTATTTTCTCTTCTGTGCCGCCTTGCTGGTCATCATCTGGATCGATTTTCAACATCAGATCATTCCCGATGTCATCAGTCTGCCTGGAATTCTCCTGGGCCCCATTTTTTCGTTCGTGAGCCCGGCGCTTAGCTGGCAGGACTCTCTCCTCGGGTTGCTCCTAGGTGGAGGAGCTCTTTACGCTATAGCCCTGTTTTATTACCTGTGGCGGAGACAGGAAGGTATGGGAGGTGGCGACATCAAACTGCTGGCCATGATCGGGGCATTCCTCGGTTGGCAATCCTTGCCCTTTGTCATCTTTGCCAGCTCCCTTTCTGGTTCCTGCGTTGGCATTCTGGCCATGATCATACAACGAAAGGGCGGAAAGACTCGTATCCCTTTTGGCCCTTTTCTCTCCCTCGCTGCCTTGGTCTATCTCTTTTTTCCAGAGCAGGTTAATTTACTTTACCAGTTTTATCTCCATGGCAGCTTCTAAGACAAAGCAGCTTTAAAAAATCAAAGTATTCGTTCACATTCACGACTCATCCATTCCTTCGCTCCTGACAGGAAAAGGGAAAAGAGGACGGTCGAGGGGATTCCCCTCCATAATATTTTTACCCAACTCAAATCCGATCTTTCGGCAATCTTCCACCTGGAGCCTGCTATGCCCATACTTGGGATAAAAGCGGCGAAACCAAGAACTTCCAGCCTCCGGGACCTTTCCTGCCAGTTTCAGAAAAACGCCAATAGTCCGCCACGGTTCAGGTGTAGGGTGAGAAAAGACAATAGGAGCGGCCACTATAGCCCCACAGCGTTTGAGTAAACCTTTAAGCCCATAATAATGAACCCGCCAATAGCCACGACAAGAGATAAAAGGAAGGACGGTTTTACCCGCGAATAATGCCTTCCCGTCACGATCAAGAAGAGAAAGCACAGGACCGCTTGGATTATATGACCAGGTTGGCCCGGCCAGGATAATAAAATCCCACTGGGCAAAACACCTCTGGTTGACTGGATGGACGGGGTAACGCTTCCGCAAAAAGGTCTGCATCATCATTATCAACGTTGCGTTGATAGTTCCAATAGGGAATCTTAATTCAACGACCGGATTCAGTTGTTCCCAAAAAACCTCTACCCCGCTCTTTTCAAGTCCATCAACCAAACCATTCAGAAGATTTCTTATCTGACTACTGAATGAATAGGAAATTATGAGAATTCTTTTTGTGCTCAAGATTATAAACCGCCAATATACGCTCTGATGTATCTGACTTCGATGAAACAACTTTGAAAAACCTGTCAGAGACTATACCGCAGATAGACATAAAAAAAAAGCCCCCGATCACTCGGGGGCTTTTCACAAAAAACTTTTATATCAACCTGTTTACTCTATTTCATGCTCAACACCAACTGCAATCTTGTAAAGCAACGTCACAACCAAAAATCCCGTTGCCCAGATGCCAAGAGTAATACCAAGCTCATTGGCAGTAGGAATATACTCAGTAATCTCATCAAGCGGATTGGGAACAAATCCGGCGAAAACAAAACCAAGGCCCTTATCAATCCACAACGCCAGAAAGATCATTACGCAGGAAAGTCCAAGCAGGAATTCGTTCTTTTTCCTGACGTAAGGACAGGCAAAAAGACCCAGGGCACCAAAGTTCAACACCACTGAAGTCCACATGAATGGCACTAGATTATTATAAACATGCCCATGATGCTCAAGTCCAAAAAAGAGATATTGGATGCTATGTTTATGGCCCGGAATATTGGAATAATAGCCCACAAAGACCTCAAGCAAAACAAAGAAGGTGTTCAGCAGGGCAGCATACATAATAATCGTCACCAGCTTGTTCATCGCTTCCTTGCCGGCATCAAAGTTGGCAACACGCTTCAGAATCAGACAGGCAATGATAATAAGGGCCGGACCGGCAGCAAAGGCCGACGCCAAAAAGCGTGGGGCAATAATTGCTGACAACCAGAAGTGTCGCCCAGGCAGACCGCAGTAGAGCATAGCAGTTACGGTATGGATGGAAACAGCAAAGGGAATGGAAAGATAGACAAAGAAATAGATCCATTTGGGCGGATGCACTCCTTTTCTCTCAGCGGTCAGGATCACCCAGCCACAGAGGATATTGAGG
>CAITDH010000340.1 GCA_903891045.1 uncultured Desulfobulbaceae bacterium
CTTGATCGTTGTGAAACTTTATATTTTATAAAAAAAACAGATATCAGAAAAGAAAGAGAAGCAGCCAAACTGCGCTGTACACGACAGGGCCGGCTAAATGGCATCAACGGCAGAAAGGACCTTAATGATCAGGGCCGCCTTTAATCACCATGCTTTCACCTTCGAAGAAATCTTTAATATCCGGCATTTCTGTCTCAAATAACTTCTTCATCTTTTTCAGCAGATTCACCTCAATCTGTCTGACCCGCTCCCGGGAAATATCAAATTTATCAGCAATATTCTGCAGAGTAAGGGGTTCATCCGTGAGCAAACGCTCTTCCAGGATCATGGTCTCTTTGCTGTTGAGATTTTTTTTCAAAATCACGATCATATCGGCCAGTTTGGCCTTCATCTGGCTCCCAGCTACCATATCTTCAATGCCAGGACCGTCACTCGGCAGAAAGTTTTTCTGTTCATCTTCCGAATCTGCACGCACAGGGCTTTCAAGAGAAACATCCCCTCCCCCCATACGTTGACTCATCTCAATGACTTCGCTCTCCTTGACCTTCAAACGCTGGGCCAGCAATTTGGTCTCTGCCTGAAAACCTTGCGATTCAAGGAGCTTTCTCTCCTTATTCAGACTAAAAAAAAGCTTCCGCTGGGCCTGGGTAGTGCCGATTTTAACAAGACGCCAGTTATCCATGATAAACTTCAGGATATAAGCGCGAATCCAGTAAGCGGCATAATAGGAAAATTTAACCCCGCGATAAGGATCAAATTTCTTGGTGGCCTGGACCAGGCCGACATTTCCTTCCTGGATCAGATCCATAAAGTTCTGCATCCAATATTTCTGAAAGTCCATGGCCACTTTCACTACCAGACGCAAGTTGGAAGAAACCAGACGATAAGCGGCATCCTGATCTCCATTTTCCCGGAACCTGATCGCCAGATCATCCGCCTCCTCCCGCGTCAAAAGCTCATACTGACTGATCTCCTGCAGATAGCGTTGCAGGGCGGGATTACTCAGGGCAGGAAGATGTTCCTCGTTAGACATGGAAACAAGGGGATGCTCATACGGGTCGCTTCCCACACTGTCAGACGTGGACAAATCAAACAGGTCAGAGCCATCATGGGCTTCAGGAGCATCAATCACATCAAATGTATTCTTTTGTGAGGTCATAGAAAAGTTTTGTTTGTCAGGACGATATTGATTATAGAAACCTATTATTATTACTCCAGTTCCATCAAAGTGCAATCATTATATCTCAGACTCAAAGCCTCCATAGGATATCTCTCTATTCCCTTATAGGCCACTTATCAGCAAGGAATAAAGGAAATTCTATTTTCTTCTTGTCCCTTTTGTGCTACAAGTCTATTTTTTTAAGATCATGTAAGCATCCTTTTCTTCAGCATCTCATAAAATTCCCCTGCAAACAATGAAAAACATACGAAATTTCTCTATTATCGCCCATATTGATCATGGCAAATCAACCCTGGCCGACCGCATGATTCAGTTGTGCAATCAGGTCTCGGTTCGTGAGTTCAAAGACCAGTTGCTTGACAACATGGATATCGAACGGGAACGCGGCATCACCATCAAAAGTCAGACCATCTGCCTGCCCTATACCGCCAAAGACGGGAAGGTGTATGAACTGAATCTGGTTGACACCCCCGGCCATGTTGATTTCAGCTATGAGGTCTCGCGCGCCCTCAGCTCCTGTGAAGGTGCCTTGCTCCTCGTTGATGCCGCCCAAGGCGTTGAGGCACAAACCCTGGCCAACCTCTATCTGGCGATGGAGAATAATCTGGAGATCATCCCGGTGATCAACAAGATAGATCTCCCATCAGCAGCACCGGAGAAAATAGCCCTGCAAATTGAAGAAGACCTGGGGCTGGATGGGGAGCATATCCAACTCTGCTCAGCCAAAACAGGACAGGGCGTCGATAATATTCTTGAGGCTATCGTCAACTTCCTCCCCCCCCCAAAAGGCAACCCTGAAAGCGAGCTCCAGGTCCTCATTTTTGACGCCCACTACGATGCATTCAGGGGCACCATTATCTCCTGCCGCATCATTAATGGCACTATCAAGGCGGGAGAGATGATAAAATTCATGTCTAATGACGCCACCTACAAGGTTGAGGAAGTAGGCCTGTTCAGAGGGATCGGCAAGGAACCACAAAAACAACTCTCCGCCGGGCAGATCGGCTATATCCTGGCGGGTATCAAAACCATCAGCGACACCCGACCCGGTGACACCATCACTCACAAAGACAGACCATGCGCCCAGGCCCTGGCCGGGTTCAAACCGGTTCAGCAGGTGGTCTTCTCCTCCATCTACCCCATTTCCACCGATGACTACGAGAATCTGGCCACCGCCATTGAAAAACTCCAGCTCAACGATGCGGCCCTGACCTTTCAGAAAGACTCGTCCGTTGCCTTAGGCTTTGGTTTTCGCTGTGGTTTTCTTGGTCTACTACATCTGGAGGTCATCCAGGAGCGGCTGGAACGCGAATTTGACATCTCGCTCATCCTGACTGTCCCCTCTGTTAAATACAACTTCTACCTCAACGATGACTCCATGGTCGAGGTGGACAACCCGGCCCATTTTCCAGACCCGGCCAAGGTCAGCCAGGTGGAAGAACCGTATATCAAGGCTACCATCCTGATGCCTGAAAAATATATGGGAGTGGTGATGGCGCTATGTATGGAGCGACGCGGCGAGAACACCCATTACCATTACCCGACACCCGGTAGGATCGAGCTCACCTGTGAATTGCCGCTGGCGGAAGTGATCTATGATTTCTACGACAAACTCAAATCGGCCACCCAAGGGTACGGCTCCTTTGATTACGCCCTTTATGATTATCGCAAAAGTGATCTGGTCAAGCTGGATATTCTGGTCAACGGAGAATTAGTAGACGCCCTTTCCCAACTGGTGCATCGCGCCAATTCCAGGGCCCGCGGCCTGCATGCCTGTGAACAGCTCCAGCGCGAGATCCCCAGACAGATGTTCAAAATTGCCATCCAGGCCGCTATCGGCGGGACCATTGTCGCCAGAACCACGATCTCGGCATTAAGAAAAGATGTAATCGCCAAATGTTATGGCGGCGATATCTCGAGAAAAAGAAAGCTCCTGGAGAAACAAAAGGCGGGCAAGAAAAGAATGAAGACCGTTGGCAATGTGGAGATCCCCCAAAAGGCCTTTTTAGCGGTGTTAAAGTCTGAGCAATAAAAAGATTTCATCCACCCTGTCTTTCTCCTACTTCAAAAAAAAGGGATGATTCAAGCTCACCAAGCCTGAATCATCCCTTTTTACTTATCTTGCAAAGATATGTGACGTCTTATTTCTCTTCACTGTCCTTAAATTGGGGACAGTGGCACTTATTACGATCTAGGACATCAATTCCCTTCTGGGCCATGATACTCAGGATTTCCTCCCTGCTAAATTTGCAATCCTTCTGCCG
Source organism: uncultured Desulfobulbaceae bacterium (assembly GCA_903891045.1). Lineage (GTDB taxonomy): Bacteria > Desulfobacterota > Desulfobulbia > Desulfobulbales > Desulfocapsaceae > UBA2270. Next base: position 3,445 of record CAITDH010000340.1, read on the forward strand.
ACTGATATAGACCAGACAATCTGTACAGATATGAAAAGACCGGGACTCTGTCTCCTGAATAATCTCCCAGCACATCTTGGCAGGTTGTTCCCTTGCAGGACACTTTTTGCCGTCATCACACTTCATGATTTCCCAGCATGGCCATTCAGAGCGAAGTGACATGATGCTTTAACCCCCCAACAACTATCCGTAATTTTATCATCTGATGGTCAATGGGAGAATTCACCCATCGCGCAAAGAGAATATGCATATTCCTACCTAAATCCATCTAAAAACCGAAAAGTTAATCTACTTTAGAGAAAGATGCAAGGGCCCTCTCCAACTCATCCTTGCCCTGCCCTGTCACCGCCGAGAAAAGGATCCGCTGCTCTGGGGCAATGGAATGGCCGGCATCAAGAATGCGGGCATTTTTCACCCGTTCATTGCCTGACAATTTATCAACCTTGGTATAGACAGGCAAAAAAGGGATATTTTTTTTCCGTAACCAGCCAAGAAGCTGGGCATCGTATTCCTTCGGCTCGTGCCGCAGATCAAGAATAACCACCACACAACAGAGGGTCTTTCTGGCCTCCAGATAGGAGGTGATAAGTGACTGCCAGTGGTCCTGCATCCCCTTGGCAACCTTGGCATAGCCATAACCGGGTAAATCCACCAGATATAGTGTATCTGTCACTTCAAAGAAATTAAGCCCCTGGGTCTTTCCTGGACGGCCACTTACCTTGACCAGATTTTTCCTGCCCACCAGGGTATTCATAAGACTTGACTTTCCCACATTTGAGCGCCCGGCAAAGGCAATCTCCGGCAATGATGGAGCGGGCAACTGGGACAGGTTATGGACACTTAAAAGAAAATGGATATCAATAAATTTCATACTCAGTGTCCCTTCCCCGAATCAAAGATAACAACCAGGTGACAATACCAGAAAAAAACAACCAACCGCCTGAAATCACAAAAAAGAAAGTCAAATCACCTTATTCAGGGCATATTCAATAATACCCTCAGCGCCGTTCTTCTTCAGTTTGGGAATAAGATCACGGACCACATCCTCGGAGACAACCGTCTCCACTGAATACCAATCCTGCTGATAGAGGTTGGCTACCGTTGGCGCATTGAGACTGGGCAACAAATTGATAATCTGATCCAGACGCGCATGGGCGACATTCATCTTCAGGCCGACAATACGATCAGCATTCAGGGAACCCTGCAGGAGCATTGCCACATTTTCCATTTTCTCCCGCTTCCAGGGATCGGCCCAGGCCTCTTTATTGGCAATAAATTGGGTATTGGACTCCATCAGTTCATGGATAATACGCAGGCCATGAGCCCTGATCGTGCTCTCGGTCTCAGTCACCTCAACAATCGCATCGGCAAGTCCGGAAACCACCTTGGCCTCGGTGGCTCCCCAAGAAAACTCAATGGTGACATTGATTTTTCTTTCCTGAAAAAACTCTCTGGTCACATTCACCAGTTCCGTGGCAATCTTCTTTCCTTCCAGATCTTCAATGGTATGGATATCAGAATCACCGGCCACCGCAATAACCCAACGTGTCGGTCGCCTGCTCACCTTTGAATAAACCAGATCACAGAC
>CAITDH010000341.1 GCA_903891045.1 uncultured Desulfobulbaceae bacterium
AATCTGCCCCGCACTACCCGCCAGGAAATCGTCACCCTCATTGGCAACCTGCCCCTTTTCCTCGAACACCGGGAAAAAGGCTCCTGGCCGCAGTGGCTGACCCGAAAAAGCTACTTTAAAAACTGCCTGCTCTTTTATCATTTTTACCTGGAATCCACCGGTGGTCTGTTCGTGCCGGACAGCTTGCTGGACATCGTCCCCCTGCCCGTCGTCCCCGTGGAAAGGCCACGTTCAAGCTCCAGTGGCAAACGTACTTCCCGCCCAGGAATTACTGGCCCGGCCCTTTCCTCTGACACCCCAGGCGGTATCTTCGGCTTCAAGAAAAAATCCTCTTCCAAGACTAATAACAACAAGTCATAGTCACCACGCCTCCATTCCTGTTTCTCTCTTCCTCCCACTCTCATCTCCTAACAATCTACCTGAACACGTTGATCAATATTAGTGATCGACAACCCCAAAAAAAATACCAAACTTCCTTGACAAAGCCATTCATTCACCGCTACCATCAATAATATTGATTGTATCCTGTTTTCCCGTTTCAATAAGAGGAGGATGATATGACAGACACAGCACAGAGTACAGATCTGGACCTGCAACTCAACCGGCGCGGTTTTCTCAAGGGCTGTACCATGGTTGCGGCGGCGCTTGGCATCTCTGAGGCCATGATCCCCAAACTGGTAGAAGCAGCGACCTCCGCCCAAAGGCCGCCGGTGATCTGGTTGCACTTTCAGGAATGCACCGGCTGTACCGAGAGTCTGCTGCGGGCCTCTCATCCCGATATTGGCCGCCTGATCCTTGAGATCATCTCCCTTGACTACCATGAAACGGTAATGGCGGCAGCCGGACACCAGGCAGAGAAGAGCCTCCATGACACCCTGGACAAATATGCGGGGAAATTCCTCTGCGTGGTTGAGGGCGCCATCCCCACCAAAGATAAGGGCATCTACTGCAAGATCGCCGGCCGCACCGCCGTTGACATCCTGGCAGAGGTCGCGCCCAAGGCCGCGGCCATTATTGCCATCGGCTCCTGCGCCTCCTACGGGGGTATTCAGGCCGCCGCTCCCAATCCCACCGGAGCCAAAGGGGTGCAGGATCTGGTCTTTGGCACTCCGGTGATCAACATCCCCGGCTGTCCGCCGAATCCCGTTTCATTCCTGGGCACCGTCCTCCATTATCTGACCTTCCACCGGTTGCCGGTAACCGACAACCTGGGTCGGCCTCTGTTTGCCTATGGCCGCAAGATCCATGACCATTGCGAACGCCGGGCCCACTTTGACGAGGGCCGCTTCGCCGAACAGTTTGGTGATTTTGGCCACCGGAATGGCTATTGCCTCTACAAGGTTGGCTGCAAGGGGCCAGGAACCTTTTCCAACTGTCCTTCCGCCCGCTTTAATGATGTGGACGTCTGGCCGGTCAGTGTCGGCCATGGCTGTGTCGGCTGCACCGAGCCCAATTTCTGGGATACCATGACTCCCTTCTATGAACGACTGCCAAATGTCCAGATCCCTGGAACCAGCGGGATTACCGACGTTGACAGCGCCGGCAAAAAGATCCTGGGCGTTGCCGCCGCAGCCGTTGGCATCCATGCCGCCATCGGTATCGGCAAAAAGATAATCAAGGGCTGCGGTTGCAAAGATGATAAAAAAGGAGGGACCAATTCATGACCGAACGAATCACTATAGACCCCATCACCAGAATCGAGGGTCACTTACGCATAGATGCCGAAGTTGATGGCGGGAAAATCACCAAGGCCTGGTCGTCAGGCCAGATGTGGCGCGGCATTGAAGTCATTTTGCAGGGACGCGACCCCCGTGATGCCTGGATCTTCACCCAGCGCATCTGCGGGGTGTGCACCACCGTCCATGCCCTGGCCTCGGTCCGGGCCGTTGAAAATGCCCTGCAACTGGAGATCCCCTTAAACGCCCAGTATATCCGCAATATTGTCATGTCGATCCATGCCCTGCAGGATCACATTGTCCATTTTTATGTCCTCTCCGCCCTCGACTGGGTGGACGTGGTCTCGGCGCTCAAGGCTGATCCCGTCAAAACAGCAGCCCTGGCAGGGAGCATCTCCTCCTGGCCCAACAACAGCGCCAAACGTTTCAAGGCGGTCCAGGAAAAGGTGCAGGGGATTGTGGACAGCGGTCAGCTTGGCCCATTTGCCAATGGCTACTGGGGTCATCCCGCCATGAAACTGCCGCCGGAGGCCAATCTGATGGCTGTGGCCCATTACCTCGAGGCCCTTGATTATCAGCGAAAGGC
>CAITDH010000342.1 GCA_903891045.1 uncultured Desulfobulbaceae bacterium
GATCACTTTGCCGCCATCCGCGACCGGCTGATCAAGGGCGGTGTGCGCCAGATCATCGTCGCTTGCCCCAACTGTTACAAGGTCTTTCATGAATACACGGACGGGATGACCATCCACACAGCCTGGGAGATCCTGGCCGAATCTTAAAATCTGCAGGGTAGTTTTTGCGTTGCATGTTCTTCCATTCTCCTCATGTTTTTTGGATTCCCTTTTATAGCATTTTAGAGCTTAAGGGGCTGTCCGAAAATTGGGGGGAATTATAGAGACAGTTCGGCCATCTTCATAACGAAACCTCCTTTATTCGCTTGGTTTCTTGATATTGTTATGAAGATAATCATTCAACTGAAAATAGGGCAGATCCATAAAGATTTATGACTATTCAGGATATTAAGGAGTCATGAATAGTCTAAATTGTTTTCGGACATTTGACTTTTACAGTTGTCTGTTGAATACTGATTAGAAATACTGTGGTTATTTGTAATTGGGGCAATAGATAAGTGCCATAACATTTTAGTAAGGAGGATATTTTTGTGATTGTTAAAGAAATCAGAAGGATGGCAAAGGAGATGGGGATTAATGGTGCTAAAATGCTCAAAGTGGATTTGATCAGGGCTATTCAGGTCAAAGAAGGGAATGCGCCTTGTTATCAAACTGGTATTGCTGCCTGTCCACAGGCTGGTTGTTGTTGGTGGGGTGATTGTCAGAAATAGTATCGGCCTTGAGAGACAAACCATGTGTTTAGCATGTGAATTCTTTTGTTACTGAAAAGGGCTTAAGCCCAAAGTGGCTTGGGGTTGGACGGTTGTAAAATTAGCAACTCGCATCTCGTCGGTGGCTCACGGTGTTTATTTTTGATTGGCATGCGAACGGTAAAAAACGGCGACTTTTCATCCACAAGTAAAAGAGCTGCAGGGTTTTCTCAGGCGTAATCAAGGGTGCGGTTTGGACGTCTCCAGGTTGGAGAGTTCCAATTCCACCTCTTTCTCTTCTGTCTGTTGTTGTTCGTTTTGACGCAGTATGCGCAATTTGACATGCTCTCCCACAGGGTTGTCCAAGAGAGTCAGCCGCACATCTTCCATTGAGCTGATGGCAGTGTTGTTAATGGCAATCAGGATATCATCCTTTTGCACCCCTGCTTGACCAGCCTTGCCCATCGGGCTGAACTCGCTGATCTTCAATCCTTTTTTTTCACCATCTTTCAGCTCAGCAAGCACCAGACCCATCTTGCCGACCGGTTCAAGGGTAACAGGGGGGGCCAGAAAGAAGAAATCCGTAGTCTGGGAAATGTCTGCCGGTGTATCCTCGGTGCTGAGATTAAGTACCGATGCCTGGTTTACCTTCAGCCTACTTGCCATCCGTGGTGGAATCCCCGAATCTTTGCGGGTGTGTTGGGAGCCTGCCAGAATCACCATCCGGGTGGAAGGGTGATCTGTTAAGAACTTTGCTGCTGTTTCGGCCATAGTCTCGTCCCATATGGCCTGGGACTGGATAAAACCGGTCAACATCCCCTTCTCTGTCTGTTGGTTCTGGGTATGCAATCCATGGATCTCTCCCAACCTCTCTGTATATCCCGGGAGGTCGAGGTTACGATTCTCGGGCAGCATCGTTTTTTGTTCCGCGCTCAAGCTGTCAGTATGGCCGTCGGTGAAGATCTTACTGACAATCTCTCTTTCCAGATTGAGTCCGATCACGGGAATCTTGTGTTTGCGGGCATAGTTGAAGATAGCACGGAAAAAGCGCCAGTCATAACGCCATACTTCAAAATAGCGTGAGTTGCGAAGGAAATCCTGCTCGCTGATCGTGTCATCCTTGATGTAGGCATCAAGGGCAGGTTGACTTGTCTTGGGAAACATCTCCATGCCAATGGCAAGATCTGGATTCTTCTGATGCAGGGCTTGGATGATCCTGAACTGGAGCAGGTGATCTGCCATCGAGGTGTGGCTTTCTCCCAGATAGATGACTCGGCGCTGGTTCAATTGGTCGATAATGGCGTCAAAAGAGTTGAGCATGGGAACCGACCCGCCTGATGGTAATTGTTCCAGGATAAAATGGATGCCGGATTCACTTGCACGGATGGACTTTTCTTTGATCTGCCCTTGTTGAAAATGGAGCCAGGAATATTTCCCGTAGTGGGAGAGTTTCGGCAGGGCAGCAGCTGTTTCGGCAGCGCTGCTGCTGCTCATGAGGACGGCAACCTGGGTCGGGTTCAGGGGATTGGCGCGGACATCCAGGGTGAATCCCTGTTGTGGATGATCAGGTGTGGCAAAGAGTGAGCGGCTGGCTGGGCCATTGATGCCCAAAAACAGGAAGGTTCCTGTGCCCAGATCCTGGTTGCAGACCTTATCCGCAGTTATGACCTTCCAGGAGTCGTTAATAAGGGTTTGCAGCAAAGGGGCAAAGATAATGGCGGCGGTATCAGATTCAAGTACAACTGTCTTGTCAGGGGCTCCGAGAAAACGGGACCAGACCGGCGGCATTTCTTTAGGGGTCAACACCCGCAGCAGATCGTGATTGGGATCGATGATAAGTTCCGTAGGTGGACCGTTGACGGGCAGTTCAATGGTTGTTTGTGGCTGGGAAATGGTATGTGAAAAGCGCTGTTCGCCCTGCGGAGTCTTGACCATTATGGGCAGGACCAGGGTAAATGGCTTTTCGCTGTGTTGCTCCACGGTAAAGGTGAGCAAACTCTGAGCCTTACGGTTATCGGTCTGGATATTGGAGATGGAAAGATCAGGGATGTCTGGACGTTTAAGTCTTTCCTGGAAAAAATTATGAAGATCCTGTTTTGAAACCTGCTCAAAGCTTGCCTTGATCTCATCCCAGGAGACCTCCTGGCCCCGGTGGTTCTGGTAAAATTGCCGCAACCCTTCAGAAAAAGCTGCTTGGCCCAGTAACCCTTTTAATTCGTGAAAGAACATGGCCCCTCTGTTGTAGCCAACGGCCCGTATGGCCGTGGCCATGGACTGATTGTGGCTTGCGGATCGGAAATCGCCAAGGGGGATTGTGGTCTGCGGTGAGACATGGCTCAGATAGTTGATGATGGATTCCTTGCGGTGGGACGTGCCCTGCCCTTTGTCTTCATCATAGGCGTAGTCGGCAAGATAGCTTGTCAATCCCTCACACCAGTTGCCTGAATCCGGACGTACATTAATGCTGTTGCCAAACCAGGAATGCAGAATCTCGTGGCCCAGTGAGGTATCCTTGATAAATGGCAGACGGAGCACCTGCTGACCCAGCAGGGTAAAGGTGGGCATTCCGAATCCACTGGGCAAACGATTGGCAACAATGGCATAGTGATTGTAAGGAAAAGCGCCGATTTCCTGTTCATAGCGCTTGATATAGCGGACGCCCGCTTCCAGATATTCGTTGCTCAAGGAGGCATCTTCTTTGAAAAACCAGGTGGAGATAAGGAGATCCTTTCGTACCTTGAGCGTTTTTATAATGTAAGGGCCAGCGGCAAAATGAATGGATTGTACCGGCTGAGAAAAGGAAAAAGAAAGCTGATTATCCAAGGTTGTGTTGGTAGTAAGGGTATCTGACTCTGTTATCGCCTTGAATCCGCTGGGCGTCATGGCCGTGAGTCTGAACAGCATGTTCCGGTCGGGGATTGGGTGCCACATGCTGGTGAGAGCAATACCCTGATCACTGATCATGTTGTCCGGGTCGTTGCCCTGGATCTGTTTGGTATAGGAGATAAAAATTTCCAGCGCTTCATCGGTGGCTGGAAGATGGAGAGGGCCATTGCTCGGGATGCGTACCGGCATCATCTCCTGCCCAATTTTGTTGATCATGATGCCGGTAATGGATATTTCATCCAGGTGCAGGATGAGTTCCTGACCGGCCGGCAATGAGATATGGGCGGTGCCGCTCATGGTCTGTTTTTCAGGCTGAAAGGAAATGGCAAGCTCGTACGATGGGATGCTGGCGGCTGCAGGAGATACCAGGAACAAGAGAAAAATCGGCAGGGATGCGAGAAGCAAGAGAGACAGAGAGAACGGAGAAGTGGTGGGTGATGAGAGCAAGGCTTTCTCCTGAGTGTTTATTATGGTACTGTAGTACCCTTTAAAAAGAGTGGCTTATAATTATTGATATTACCATATTGCCGAGATAACCTTCAACCAAGAAAGACTAACATGCAGATCAAGATCGTGGCCCTTAATGCCCGTTTTACCCATTCCTGTTTGGCCTTGTTCCATGTTCGCAATGAGCTGGAAAAAAATTGTCCGGGTGTGGCAACAGAATTGTGTCAGTTAACCATTAATGATTCCTACTATGAAACGTTGTTGCGTCTCAGTCAGGGCCGTCCGGATTATATCTTTTTTTCGGTGGCTGTCTGGAACTCTGATCGGGTGGAACTGTTGATCCGGGATTTAAAGGAGTGTTTGCCGGATTGTGGGGTGGTGGTGGGTGGGCCGCAGGCCGTGGTTGTTGGCCGCAATCTTTCTCTCTTTCCGTGTACAGTGGTCAGTGGTGACATTGAGGCCGTGAGTGCGGCCTTTTACCGGGATCTGAAAAGACGGGCGCTTCAGCCTTTGTATGAAGGATCATTCCTGCAGATGCAGGATCGTATCCTGTTGTCACCTTATCGCAAAGAGGATTTCAGTTCGCATCTGCAAGACAGGAATATCTATTATGAGAGTTCCAGAGGGTGTCCTTTTTCCTGCACCTATTGCCTTTCTTCGGCGGAAAAAGGAGTTTATCACAAGGATCTTATTCAGGTCCAGCAAGAGCTTGCTCAGATACTGCGTCATCAGCCTGCAACGCTGCGTTTTGTAGATCGAACCTTCAATGACAGGCCAGAGCGTGCCCTGGCCATCTGGAAGTTTCTTCTGGAAATAGAAGCTAAGACGTTGTTTCATTTTGAGATAACCCCAGATCGTTTTACGGAAGAGATGTTTGACTTTCTTGAGACTGTGCCTGTGGGCCGTTTTCAGTTTGAGATCGGTGTACAATCCACTCATCATAAAACCCTGCAGGCCGTTGGGCGGATGATGGATGTGACAAGTTCCTTGCGGAATATCAAAAGACTGGCGGCACTTGGTTCTATTCATCTCCATGCGGATCTGATTCTTGGCCTTCCCTATGAGACCAGAGAGAACTTTGGTCGCTCATTTGCGGAGCTTTTTGCCACAGGTGCGCATTATCTGCAAATGGGGATATTGAAGCTTCTTCCAGGGACTGCTATCAGCAGGGATGCGGAGATCTTTTCATACAGGAACTGCCGTCAGCCGCCTTATGCGGTGTTGGCCAGTCAATGGATGGGTCATGCCACCTTGCAGGAACTTTATTGGTTTTGCGAGTGTGTGGAAAAATTTGTCAATAACCGTTATTTCCCTTCATTCTGGGATTATTTGCGGCGGAAGGAAGAGGATGTGTTCTCTTTTTTTCAGAAATTGCTTCGTGTCTGCCTGCAGGTAAATTTCTTTGGATTAGCCGCCACACAGGACTTTATGGGGCAATTGCTCAGTCAGTTGATTCAGGGGAGGGAGGACGGCCCGTTGCTTCTAGAAATCTTGCGTTACGACTGGTTACGTTGTGGGCACCGTTTTCTGCCATCGTTTTTGCAGGTTGCACTCGAAGAAGAGCAGCCGCAAGCGGTGAAGAATGTTCTCTATCAACAGACAGCGACAGAACTTGCTGGCCTTTTTGACCATAGCAACAGGAATCACTTTTTTAAAAAAGGTTTTTTTTTACGTTTTTCAGGGCAGTGTCTTGGGGAGCTTGGCTTGCGGCAGGATGGAGAGCGGGCGGTGATTATATTTTTACCGGAACGGGAGGTAAGTTTGTACTGTTTGCAGAAGACGGTGATCCTTAAGTTTCAATGAAATTATTAATAAACTCTTAATTGAAGAGTGGTCATCTGTAGCTATTGATGTTTGCCTTATAATAAAGATTTGATCTGGATCATAAATTCTTTTTCCAGTTCCGTGTCATTGATTTCCTCGCAGAGCAGAGTGGCAAGGCTTGGCAGTTGTTGCTTGGATGTCGGGCCTTGCTGTGCCCAAGTTTCAATGGTGGCGAGCATAATCTGCCCGGCAATCGGACCAATGGCATAGGCGAGGGCGTCTTTGATGCTTTCCAGTATTGGGGCAAGTACGGCGTCTATTTCGGCTTCATGCTTTTTTGGTTGTTTTTGTCGGGGCGCAGTTGCAGCCTGAGTGTGGCTTTTCTGGGCTTGCATAGGGCCTTTGTTGATTGTGGCTTGGATATCGCCTATCAACATTGTAGTGGTCATGTTAATGAGAGATTTGTTGACGGCAGGTTCACAAACCATTACCAGAATGGCTCCCTGTTCCAGGGGCTTGACAATGATTAGTGACACATCGAATTTGAATTCAATTGCCTCTATGTCCAGGTTGGCCATGGCTCCCATTTTGATGGTACGGGTGAGGAGATTGCCCATGGTTTTTATGGTATTTCCCTTGAATATTGGTGGAAGCTTTGCGGCCGCTAACTCTTGATTGCCGGTGTAAACAAAACAGCCAAAAACTCCGGGAAGCATATTGATTTCTTTGAGGAGTGAATCCATGGCGCATTTCCTTTGATGGTCTATGTCCCAGTTCTTTTATGGGTATTTTTTGGACAATACTTTTCTTTATTGTAAGTGGTTGTGACATAATACTCTTGCCGTTTAAATGGCAAGAGTAATACAAGAAGCCAGTCGCTCTTTATTTGTATCCCAAGAGTGCTTTCTGCGGGCGTCGCTGGCCGTCGTAACGATAACAATAACGGTTGCTCTTCGGTAACAGCCCCTTAGTGTTGGAGGCTGATTCTACTTAACACGGGTCGTAAGCCGGCAGCTATCGGGTTGGGGGCTGTAGTATTGCCAATTTCTAGGCCGACTACGATTTCTTTGCCGCAAAGGACAAGGAGTTTATTTCCACTGTTCAAGCCAAGCAGGACGTACTGCTGTTCTCCCACTCCCATAGCCATTTGAAGCTGCTTACTGACGACAGAGAGATAAGTTATAAAATTAACAATTTGCTCATTACTTGTTGTGGCAGTATGGATTACGTCCCCAGCTTTTGAGATAAGAATGGAGTTACTGATCTCGGGCATTGCCCCTAACATGGCGATTAATTGATTCAAGAGCGGATTGGATGCGTGCATTGAGAGCGCTATGGTGGAGGAAGGTAACGTTATGGTCTTGTCTGGTGATGAAGATGAAAGGGCGTCTTCATCACGGAGAAAATCATCAATTCCCAAGTCTATGCCGGCTAAATCAATGGAATCAAGGGAAGCGGAGTTAGTGCTGTTTTTTTGGGTAGGGCTTACGGTTGACGATCCTCGTTCATCCTCTCTTCTGCTGCCTTCAAGCAGGATATAGCCAAGAGATTCGGGAATTTTTTGTTCAGTAATATCGCAGGAATTTTTCAGTATAATCTCAACGTTTTTCCAGCTGATAATTTCAAAGGCGGCATCGACCCCAGAGAGATCATTGGTGCCGGCGTCCATGAGTTCTCCGTTTTTAACGTACATTGTGCCTTGATTTTTTCCAGAACGAACGGTGAGGGTGCATGTTTTTTTGTCCAGTTCCAGTAACTGCAGGAATGATCCCAAAGAGACCCCGGTGATAAATCCCTTGGAGCGGCCTTCAAGCCCTTTTAGAATTTTGGTAACCAGTAGATTGAAATCAATAGGTTTTTCGATATATTGAAAGGCAGCGATTCCTTTCAGGTTATCTTCCATGTCTGGAGTGCCAAAGGCGGTCATGACAATAACGGGAAGCTCAGGATGATTGGCGTTGAGGTGGGCGACCAGTGTAAAACCGTCCATTTTGGGCATCTTCAGGTCTGTGAGGATCAGGTGAATTTCCTGTTCATCGAGGATGGCGACGGCCTCTTCGCCGTTATGGGCGGTGATGATACCAAATTGATCTTCGTAGGATTTAAATCCATCAATCAGGCTGAGTAAAAAGCTTTCATCGTCATCAACAATAAGAACGGTATTCATCGCGGCTCCCATGCCGGCTTTTGCCGGGTGATCAATGTGACTGGTCTTTAAGGGTATCTTGAAAAATTTTCTTTTTGCCCAATCCCTGCATTGTTTAAAAAATTTTCTTCGGAATATTAGATAAATGCCTGCGGTGAATTTTTTCTCGCGCCTTGATCTTGAACAAAAATCCTGATTTTTCAAGGGACCCTTAAGTGGAAAAGAGCATAAGCTTTTCTTTTTACCATGCGTGGTTTACCTCTGTCTAGAAAAAGTGTCATTGGCTGGGAATAACAATAAGAACCTTGGTTCCTAGGTTTTTTTGCTGTTGATGTGAGTGGAGCAGTTCATCTTATCAAGCATCTTTTTGACAATAACCAGTCCTAGGCCGGTTCCTTGTGGTTTAGTGGTAAAAAAAGGTTTGAACAGATTGGCCTTTTCATCGTCACTGATGCCACAACCGTTGTCGCTGATAATGATATTGATTTGACCATTTTCTTCTGTGAGCATGGCAAGAGAAATGTTTTTTTGTGAGATCTCAATCAGGGAGTCAGCGGCGTTGGCGATAAGATTGAGGAGTACCTGTTGAAAGGCGCGGGGGTCTATCAGTCCGAACCTGGGTTCCCTGGGGATGTCGGCGGTAAGCTCGATGTTTTTTTTGTTGGAGCTCTGTTGTAATTAACGTGATAAATTTGTTGAGCAGTGTCGTCATATCTATTTTTTCGATGATTGAGTCGAGAATCGAGAGCGAGACCTTTATCGAATATGGCTCTGCCCTATTTTCAGTTGAATGATTATCTTCATAACAAGACCAAGAAGCCAAGCGAATAAAAGAGGTTTCGTTATGAAGATGCCCGAACTGTCTCTTATAGAGAGGCAGCATCGATTTGGTACCGAAGAAGCTTGTGCCGAGACTTTGGCCCGAGTGAGATGGCCGGATGGATTCATCTGTCCAGTCTGTGCGTGAAAAGCTTTTAGCTACATAACTTCTCGCCAGACTTACCAATGTAGCCATTGCCAGCACCAAACAAGTGTGACA
>CAITDH010000343.1 GCA_903891045.1 uncultured Desulfobulbaceae bacterium
CATAAAATTACCCTTTGCAAATCTGGCAAGGATCATGCTATCTTCGGCAGCATATTTCTTTCGAAAAATACTCTTTCGCCTTGAGCAAAAGAACTTCTCCTATATTTTTCCTATTATCCATAAAGTATCATTGGGGTTTTTTCGCTATGACGGATACGGTCACACAAAAAAAACGTATCTACATCCTTGACGATGAAGTCATCACGGTTCGTCGTCTCGTCCATGCCCTGTCCAAGGATGGCTACGAGGTGGAAGGATTCGTTACCGCCGCCGAGGCCATTGCCCGCATCAGCAAGACCCCGCCGGATCTGTTGATCACTGATGTCCGCCTGGGTGACGCCAATGGCGTGGAGGTATTGCAACAGGTCAGGGGCATGGCCCCGCAGACCATCGTTATCCTCATGACCGGCTATGCCTCCATCGATCAGGCTGTGCAGGCCATCAAGATCGGCGCCTTCAATTATATAGCCAAGCCCTTCCGTCTGGATGATCTGCGCCAGGTGATCCGTGACGCCTTGCAAAGCGCCGGCCATGCAGGTCTAACCGGGGACCAGACAACAAACAACCCAGATCGTTTTGGGGAGATTATTGGCCGCTCCCCTGCCATGCAGGAAATCTTCAAGACCATCAGGCAAGTTGCCGCCCTCAACTGCAATATCCTGATCCAGGGAGAAAGCGGCACCGGCAAGGAGCTGGTCGCAAGAGCGCTCCATGCGCACAGCGACCGGGCCAGCCATCCCTTCATTCCCTTCAACTGCGGGGCGTTCAGCGAAGAACTCGTCGCCAATGAACTCTTCGGTCATGAAAAAGGCGCCTTTACCGGCGCCGTCAGCACTAAATTTGGCCTGCTGGAGACCGCAAACGGCGGCACGGTGTTTCTCGATGAAGTCGGTGAGACACCCATCTCCATGCAGATCAAGATGCTGCGGGTGATCCAGGAACGCAGCCTCCTGCGGATAGGCGGAGTCACACCGACGCCGATCGATGTCCGCATCATCGCCGCCACCAACCAGGATATCGAAAAAATGGTGGCCGCAGGCAGCTTTCGTCAGGACCTCTTTTATCGCCTGAAGGTCGTGATGATCGAACTCCCTCCCCTGCGCAACCGGCAGGAAGACATCCCCCTTCTGGTCGAACACTTCGTCACTCTCATTGCCACCCAGTTCGGAAAACCGATACCCAGGATCGACAGCTCCTTTCTCAATGCCCTCCTCTCCTATTCCTTCCCCGGCAACATCCGGGAGTTACAGAATATCGTGGAACGCGCCGTGGCCCTGGCCCGCGAACCGGTACTTACTGTCAAAGATCTGCCCCCTGATCTCTTCTTTACCGAGACGCGCCCCCAGCCTCCGGAAAAGACCAGCAGCCAGTTGAAAATATTCGAGCAGGAACATATCTACGAGGTGTACCGCCGCACCGGCTTCAACCAGACGGAAACGGCACAGCAACTCGGCATCTCCCGCACCACCCTCTGGCGGCGTCTCAAGGAACTCAATCTCGTTCCCGACAAAAAATAAAACGCGGCCAGGCCGTCTGATTTCAAAAAAAAACACCCATCAACTCAATGTTGTTTCAAAGTGAAACTACTGTTTCAACAAAAAAATCATTTAATTTCATATCGTTATCTACAAAGTGTTTCAACTGTTAACAGCACCCAGTTGTTTCAACCTTCCATTTTTTACAAAAAGCACGCATTAACAGCAAGATAGGCATTCTGGCACAGTCCATGCATAAAGAGCTGCACGGTGATGATGCCGCATGGCGTTGCAAGATGGAATAAAGGGGCAATTATGAAGACAGGAGTTGCTCTTCTCCTGAGGGGCTCCCCTGCCGATCTCTCTGCGACCCTCCATGCCATTGAACTTGCCAAACGAACCACTGGTATCGTGCATGCGGTTTTTATGGAACAGGGAGGGACACACAAGGGAAAAGATCCTGGGAGGGAGACAGAAAACGATACCCAGCCCCTGGCCGGGCAGTTTATCGCGCTGGCAAGCTGGCTTGGCGATGTGGCAGAGGTGACCGTCCACATCCATCGGCTGGAGAGCATGGCTGATGAACTGCTGGTCCGGTTTCTCTGCAACTATCGCATCTTCTGCCTCATCCTCGGGGCCGAAGACCGGAGTTCGCTCAAGCGCAAGACCGCCTGGATCGCAAGATTACGGCGGCGTCTTGGCGAAAAGGAGGATTGTTTTCTGCCCCAGCTCTGGTCGGTGATTATCCAGCCTTGGGACGATCTCGTATTTGCGCGTATCATTTCCGGATTTACACGGGCGGCATGGAGCACCTCTGCTATCGAAATACTGATCAGCAATCTGCAAAATGGCCTGAAAGGGAGTAGCACAGAGAAGGAATCAAAGAAAAAAAGTGTGAAAGGAGGAAAAAATGTACATGTACCTTCCGATAGCCCTCACCAGCGTTAATTATTTTGTGGTGATTGGCTTGGGACTGTCTGTCGGACTTTTGTCCGGTCTCTTTGGCGTGGGCGGAGGATTTCTCATGACCCCGCTCTTGATGATGATCGGCATTCCGCCGACTATTGCGGCGGCAACCGACGCCAATCAGATCGTCGCCGCTTCAGCCTCGGGCACCTTTGCCCATTGGCGTCTTGGCAACGTCGATGTTAAAATGGGAGTCTATCTCCTTGTCGGCGGTTTCCTGGGCGGCGCAGTCGGTGTCCAGGTCATCAAGCTCCTGCGCGCCACCGGTGGCGCCGACTTTCTGATCAAGATGACCTACGTCGTCATGCTCGGTCTGGTCGGCTCGTTCATGTTCGTTGAAAGTATACACGCCATGCGGAAAAAGAAGGTCGCAAGCGCGGCCCCTGCTGCCCAGACGAAAGTGGCTGCACCGGCAAAGAAAAGAAACGGCTTTTTCGCCTCCCTGCCTCTGCAGGTCTATTTTGAAAAATCCGGGGTCACCCATTCCGCCCTGGTTCCCCTGTTCCTTGGCACCTTTGTTGGCGTCCTGGCCGCGATCATGGGAGTTGGCGGCGGTTTCCTCATGGTGCCGGTAATGGTGTACATGCTGCGCATGCCCATGCATGTGGTGGTGGGAACCAGCCTTTTCCAGATCCTCTTCACCTGCATCGAGGTCACCTTCCTGCAGGCCTATTCAAACCGTACCGTCGATTTTTTTCTCGCCCTGCTCCTCCTGTTCGGCTCCGTCTTCGGCGCCCAGATCGGCACTGTGCTCGGTAAAAAACTCCATGGCGACCAACTGAAGATCCTGCTGGCAATCCTTGTTCTGGCCGTGACCGTGAAAATCGTTCTCGAACTTGTATTGCAGCCATCTCTCCTTCTTGCCTACGCAGGAGGTCATTAATATGAAACTCTCTCTCTTAACAGTCGTAACACGATGGACCGCTGTAGCCGCAGCCTTTTGCGGACTCCTCGCCTTGAACGCACCTGCGGCCCAGGCCATCACCTGCGAGGTGACTCCTCGCGAAATCCCGATCACGCTCTCGTACCATGGCGCCAAGCTGACCATCACCGGCCAGACTGCCCCTGATGACGATCTGATCCTGAAAATCTCATCAGAATCGCACGACACCGCCATGAAATACTATGGCAAGGTCGGAGGACTTGTCTGGATGAAGAAAGGAGGTCTGGAATTCAAGGATGTGCCCGGCGTCTATCTGGTGAACACCACCAAAGATCTGAACCTCATCCTTTCCGAAACGGAGCGCAACCAGTATCAACTCGGCTATGACGCCATGGCCAAGGCCACCAAGATCGAAGACGACAAGGGGCGGCCTGCCGAGAGGAAGTGGTTTGACGAGTTTACCCGCTTCAAGGAAAAGGAGATGATCTACAATATCCAGCAAGGGACGATCACCCGCCAGCACGGCGAGAAAGGCAACACCTTTGAAATCGTCGTCAACTGGCCATACCAGGCGCCTCCCGGGATCTATAACATCGATCTTCTTGCCGTCAACAATGGCAAGGTCGTGGACAAGGCCGCAACCACCTTTGAGGTGAAGCGGGTCGGTATCATCGCCGCCCTGTCAAAAATGGCTGTTGACCAGGCGGCCCTGTATGGGATAATGTCTGTTCTCATCGCCCTGGCAGCAGGTACAGCCGTGGGCGCGATCTTCAAAAAAGGCGGCGGCAGCCATTAACAACAGGTTTTTCGCCTTTGGCGACGCAACTCACCTTGCGCTGCCAGCCAAGCCTTGCCGCCAGCAAAAACGCACAAGAGAGCATTCAGAGGCTCTTGTGCGTTTCCTTTTCTCTTTTGGCCTATCCTTCTTCCAGTAGCGGCAACCCCGTCGCTGCCGGAGAAGGGACTGTTGCAAGGACGTGAGATGGCTTTTTTTGACTCCCTGAAAAAACAGCTTCTGCCAGCCATGCTTTGGAGAAAAGGCCCCCCTAAGACCTGTCGGCCCATCTCCCTGATTTTTTCCCAGTTCCGCGCCGTGCTCAAGGCCAATAATCAGGCCATGGAGCTCATTGCCGATATGGGGGAAAAACTCAGCGGCGACTACCTTTTCGACCAGCGCTATGTGGAAAGTTCGGTTGCAGACATGATTGATGCCATGCACCGCTCCATTACCGCGATCAATATCCTGACCGAAGACCGCTGGACCTCGCTCTCTGAGGTCTTTGCCGGTATGGAGGCCCGGGTGCGGGCTATCGCCACCGGCCGTGATGACCGGGAGGGCCCGGTCCTGCTCTGGCTGGGAGAGATCCGCCCCCAGGATTGGCCGCTTATCGGCGGCAAGGCCGGACACCTCGCCGAGCTGACAGTGAACCCACAAGTCCTGGTTCCCGATGGTTTTGTCATCACCACCCGCCTCTTCCACGATCTCATCGACTGCAACGACCTGCGCGCCGACTTCGACCGCTTTGAACACGCCCTGACTGAGCCCGAGACGGCGGAAGATGTGCTGGAAGCATTGCGCGACTCCCTCGAAAAGAGGATCCTCACCGCCAGCCCTCCGGCCGGCCTTCTCGCCGCACTCGACCAGGCCCTGCAACAACTGGCAGCCAGAAGCCCTGCCCCCCTCTTTCTTGCCGTGCGCAGCAGCGCCCAGGAAGAAGATATGGACTTTTCCTTTGCCGGCCAGTTCCATTCCGAACTCCAGGTAGCGCCGACGGCCGCTGCAGTGTTTCAGGCCTACCTGCAGGTGGTCGCCAGCCTGTTCGGGGCCAAACCGCTCCGTTACCGGCGGCAGGTTTTTCCCGAAGGCAGTCACCTTTCCATTGCCGCCTGCTGCCAGCGCATGCTGAACGCCAAGGCCAGCGGCATCATCTATACCGAGGATCCAATGGAGCCTGGCCGGCAAACCATGCTGGTAGTCGGCGCATTCGGCCAGGGACAGGCAGTAGTGGAGGGACAGGTGCCCACCGATCTCTTCAAAATTACCCGAGGCGAGGTTTTTCAGATCAGCGACAGCGTTATCGCCTGCAAAAACGAAGCCCTGCTGGCAACAGGGCCGGACGGCGCCCTCACGTCCACGCCCGTGGCAAAAGAGATGGCAGAGACGCCCTGCCTGAACGAAAAGCAGCTCCTGGAACTGGCCGCCATCGCCAGCCACCTCGAAACCTTTTTCAAACGGCCCCAGGATATCGAGTGGACCCTGGACGAAACAAACACCCTCTTTATTCTCCAGGCCCGCCCCCTGCTGCTCACCGCCACCGATCAGGGCAAAAAGCCGCTCTCAGAAAAGCTCGCCGGCTATGAACTCATCGCCACCAATGCCGGGCGGGTCGCGCAACAGGGGATCGGCTCCGGCCCGGCCTTTCGGGTGGAAACCCTGGCCGATCTCAAGGATTTCCCGGAAGGGGCGGTACTAATCAGCCACCGGGACTCCTCCCAGTTCGTCCAGGTCATGCAGAAGGCCGCGGCCATCGTCACCGAGGTGGGCACCCCAGTGAGCCACATGTCCACCCTCTGCCGGGAGTTCAAAGTGCCCTGCCTGGTGGGTGTGACCGGCATCTTCAGCGCCATCGCCCCCGGCGAGGAGATCACTGTCGATGCTGAAGACCGGCGCATCTACCGGGGAAGGGTGGAGGAGCTTCTCACCTACCAGGCCGCCACCGCCATGAATGTGCAGATGGCCCCGGAATTCAGGATGCTGCGCCGGATCCTCCACGAGGTGTCCCGCCTGCATCTAGTGGACCCGCTGATGCAGGAGTTCCGGCCCGAGGGCTGCCAAACCTTCCACGACATGCTGCGCTTCATCCATGAAACCGCAGTCATGACCCTGGTGGACATCGGCCGGGACGACGCCTGTCTGCGCGGACAACAAAAACTGGCAAGAAGGCTTGACCTTCCCATTCAGGCAGGCATCCTCGTCATCGACATCGGTGGTGGCATTGCCGCCGATGCCCCGGCGAACGACATTCCCTGTTCCGCCATCCGCTCACAACCCTTCCAGGCCATTCTTCAGGGAATGCTCTTCCCGGAGGTCTGGCACCAGGGGGCTATGACGGTAGGTTTCCGGGACATGATGCACAGCATGCTCACGACTCCGCAGGATGCGCTGTCCGGCCAATACAGCGGCCACAATATCGCTATTATCAGCGAGAATTATGTGAATCTCTGTTTCCGCTTCGGCTACCATTTCAATATCATCGATGCCTTCTGCCACGAGGTGGAACGGGATAATCATATCTATTTCCGTTTCCTGGGCGGCGCCACCGATCTTGTCAAACGTTCACGGCGGGCAACCCTGATCGCCACTATTCTTGAGGCCTTTGACTTCAGCGTGCGCACCCGGGGCGACCTGGTCATTGCCCGCACCAGTAATCTGGCGCAGTCCGAGATGGTGCGCACCCTCGACATTCTCGGCCGACTGGTCGGCTTCACCCGGCAACTGGACGTGCAAATGGACGACGATCACGCCGTGGCGCGCTATGCTGAGGCCTTTCTCATGGGCGATTACCGCTTTGTCGTCAGAGAAGGATAAAAAACAATACCTACCCGCAGGAGGATCATATCATGAGTAACGAAATCTGCCGATTACTGGTAGTAGATGACGAGAGCATCGTCGGCAAACGCCTCAAACAGGTGTTCAGCAAGATCGGATTCGAGGTCGAAACCTATACTGAGCCGGCCCCGGCCATGGCCGCCATGGCCGAAAAACCCTTTGATATCGTGGTAACGGATCTGAAGATGGATGGCATGGACGGCATGGAGGTGCTCAAACGGGTACGAACCATCAATCCACGCACCCAGGTGATCATCATCACCGGCTACGCCTCACCGGCTACAGCGGAACTGGCCCAGCAGCAGGGCGTTTTTGAGTTCCTGGCCAAGCCCTTCCGCCTGGACGAACTCAAACAGGTTATTTTCCG
>CAITDH010000344.1 GCA_903891045.1 uncultured Desulfobulbaceae bacterium
AGGTGGAGTGGGGTGTCATCGCTAAACAGGACAACGGCATCCACGCAGCCCAGCGCCGCTAAAACCCGAGCCCGCCGGGACTCCTCATTGATCGGTCGATTATCACCCTTGATTGAACGAATAGACTGATCACTGTTCAAACCAACCACCAGAAAATCACCCTGCTTTCTGGCCTGTTGCAGATACTCCACATGCCCCGCATGCAGGATATCAAAACAGCCATTGGTAAAGACAATCCGCTGCCCCTGCCTTTTCCTGAGCTCCACAATACGTGTACACTCGGCAAGGGAGACGATTTTTTCCTGATCATCAAAAGGATAACAGGCCGGGGCCACCGTATTAAAACGTTCCCGCAATTGCTGTTGTCTTTGGGGGTCAAAGGAGATCATGGCGAATTGTTCTTTTTCACCTGCTTCCAATAGAATTTCTCCGGCCGGGTCAATGATCAGGGAATGGCCGCCCAGCTTGAGGTCATTGCTCATGCCGCATCCATTGCTGGCAATCACAAAGGTCTGGTTCTCTATGGCTCGTGCCTGGAGCAGGGTGCGCCACTGTTCAATCCGCGTCAAGGGCCATTGCGCAGAGACAACCAGAAGACTCGCACCCTGCTGACACTGAACTTTGGCTGTTTCTGGAAAACGCAGGTCATAACAAACCAGTCCGCCCACGAGCCCCGATGTCGTCGCTGCAGGTCGTGGTGAATCTCCAGGGGTGAGCCATTCATCTTCATGCCAAAATGAAAAAAGGTGCTGTTTGCGTATTTTGCCTTGCAGGCCGTCACTGCCACTGAAAAACAGGGTATTATAAAGCAGAACTCCCCGGTCATCCTCAACCCTTTCCACTAAAGTTCCCGCTAGCACAATATGATAAAGGGCTGCCAGATCCCTTAATCGTTCAAGAATCCACGGAGTTTCCCTGCTGAGTTCACCCAGTTGTTTATAAACAAAGCCGGTTGCCCACAGTTCAGGCAAGACTAGGAGTGTTCCGGGAGGAGGTGGATTTCTTTGCAATGCGGCCCGTAGCCGGTCAAGGTTGACAGCAGGCGCGGCAGGAACAATTGCAGACTGAAAAAAACCTGCGGACAAAAAAAAGGGAGATTTAAAAAGCAAAAGAGATTCCTCAAGAGTTACAAGGGGGGAATGGGTTGGATCAGGGCCTTTTTCACAAGCTCGGCCACGGAAAAGACCTGTATTTGTCCCTGTTGGTACAGTCGAACTTGGCTGGAATCTGTTGCCAGTGGTTGCAATGTGTCTCGGCCGACAACGGCTTGCAGCTGACCGAGCGACCACACTGCCAGGCCACGCACGCCGCCATCTTCTGATTGCAGATATGGGAGCAGATCCGCAACCACGCCACGCGAAGTCAGCGTTGCCGCCCGCCGTTCTGCCAGTCGGCCAATCCCCCAAAGCAGACCACATTGTAATGATGGCAGTTCCAGAAAATTTCCATCTTGATGTTCAAGGGGGCCATCAGGCCGGAGATAGGAAATCAGCATATGGAGATACTCGTCTGCCAGACGATCATGATGCAACATGATCTCGGCCATAGCCTCAGGTGCCCCCCAGCCAATTCCTCCAGACTCGTCATTGAGACTCCAGAGGAAACGCCGCATGACAATCCTGGCTGCCTCCATATCCTGATCAGCCAGACGCGGCACGACTTGACCAAAGACGCTAATGGCATGCCAGCGCACCACCTCTTCAGGACGAGACAAGGCGGAAAAAATAGGATTTACCAGATCTTTCTCTGTATATTTCTGTACTTCTCGACAGATACGATCAAAATCTGTAGAG
>CAITDH010000345.1 GCA_903891045.1 uncultured Desulfobulbaceae bacterium
AACCGGAGAGATCGCGGCGATCCACTGCACCTATGACCCGGAAACACGAGGTGGCTCCGCCCCTGATGGCCGCAAGGTCAAAGGCACCATCCACTGGGTCTCCGCAGCGCACGCCATTTCATGTCCGATCCGACTCTATGACCGCCTTTTTTTGACCGAGAATCCCGATGCGGACAAGAATGTCGACTTCAAAGAACATCTCAACCCGAAATCGCTGACCACTCTTGACCACTGCATGCTCGAACCCTCCCTGGGCAAAACACAACCAGGAGAGTCCGTCCAGTTTGAACGGAACGGCTATTTCTGTGCCGATCTGATCGATTCCCAGCCAGGGGCCCCGGTCTTCAACCGGACCGTTACCCTGAAGGATTCCTGGACAAAGACAGACAAATAAGGCAATGGGACCGTCAGGCCTCGTTCAAAATCAGACAAGAGTGTGGCAATCCCACCCCTCTTTTTGTGAAGTTCAGGGCCAGGATGTGTCCAACACCGGATCAATATCCGGCAATTTTAGCAGGGAGCAAAACCGGGGGCGCGTGGAAAAGGGATCACCTCTCGAATATTGGCCATGCCGGTAACAAACTGCACCAACCGCTCGAAGCCAAGACCAAAACCGGAATGGGGAACCGTGCCGTAGCGCCGAAGATCAAGGTACCATTCATAGCCACTCGGTTCAATTCCTGCCTGTCGCATCCGGGCCCGCAGGACATCATATCGCTCCTCGCGCTGACTACCGCCAATAATCTCACCGATCCCGGGAACCAGGATATCCATGGCCGCCACTGTCCGTCCATCATCACTAACCCGCATATAAAAGGGTTTGATAGCTGCTGGATAATCGGTGACAATCAACGGCCGCTGGTAAATCGTTTCCGTAAGATAGCGTTCATGCTCTGATTGCAGATCAATCCCCCATTGCACCGGATAGGTAAAAGACTGCCCCGACTGCAACAGCTGCTCCACCGCCTGGGTATAGGTAATATGGGCGAATTCCTGATCGACCACCTGCTGGAGCCTTGCCAGCAACCCCTTGGCAATAAACCGATCAAAAAGAGCCAGATCCTCGGCGCACTCGGCCAGAACCAGCCGCACAAGATATTTTAACATCTCTTCCGCCACCCGCCTGTCTCCCTCCAGATCACAGAAGGCCATCTCCGGTTCCACCATCCAGAACTCGGCCAGATGCCGGCTGGTATTGGAATTCTCCGCCCGGAAGGTGGGGCCGAAGGTATAGACATTGCCCAGAGCCTGGGCATAAACCTCGGCCTGCAGCTGGCCGCTGACGGTCAGACCGGCAGGGCGGCCGAAAAACTCACTGCTGTTCTCTCCCTCCCCTTTAACCGCAGAGGCGGCAGAGGAGGTGATTACCTGAAACATCTCACCCGCACCCTCACAGTCACTGGTGGTGATAATCGGAGTATGCACCTGGATAAAGCCACGCTCCTGAAAAAAGGTGTGCACCCCATAGGAAAGGCGGGAACGAACCCTGGCCACCGCCCCCAGGGCATTGGTGCGGGGTCGCAGATGGCTAATATTGCGCAGAAACTCAAAGGAATGCTGTTTCTTCTGCAACGGATAGCTCTCCGGATCAGCCCAGCCCAGAACCTGCACCTCGGTGGCCCGCAGCTCAACAGCCTGGCCCTTGGCAGGTGACTCCTGCAAAATGCCGGTTACCAGCACACTACAGCCAACACTGAGTTTTCTGATCTCATCCCCATAATTGGCAAGGGTCTGATCAGCAATGACCTGGATATTGGCCAGACTTGAGCCATCACCCACCTCAATAAAAGAAAAACCACTGGCATCCCGTCTGGTTCTCACCCAACCCGCCACCTGCAACTGCTCGCCTATCTGCGGGGCAGCAAGAATATTCACTATCCGTTTTTTCATCGAAAAACTCTTTTAAATGAGAAAAAGTTAAACCTTCAGCGATCGGTAAACACGAAAATCGACCCCCTGCCTTCAGAGCACTGAACACCGATCAACAACAGGGAAACGCTCCCGACAGTACAGCACCATTTCCCCCTGACCGGGCAGTTCGTCCGGACCTTTCCCGGTCAGCCGGGCAAGATGGGCGCCAACCACCGAACACTTGACGGTCAGGAGAAAAAAGATATCCGCCTCTGTCTCGGAAACTGCTTCCGACAAGGTCTCAAAATTCCCCTGCCCTTTGGAAAGAATAAGATCAGCCCCCCGGAAGGCGTGCAGGAACTCATCCGAACAACTGGCAAGAGGTGTGCCCGGACAGGCAGTGCCATTGGTGATAATGCGGGCATACTGATCAAGTCCGCAGACCAGGGCATCCGCAAACAGGGCATCATTAATAATAGGCCCTTCCTTCACCGCCACAGTCACCTCCAGCCCCAAATCGACAAGACAACGAATAACCAGGGAATCATAAACAATTTCGCCGCAGTTATCGGCAAGGTAAAGCACTTTCGCCTTTCCAGGCAACCGGCAGACCCGTTCAAACAAATGCCTGCTCTCATCAATGACAAAGGACATTGTTCGAGCCCGCTCCATAGCAGCCCCGATATCAAAACCAGCCATCGCCCCATAATCAATGATATTGCCGGCAATAGCCAGACGAAAGGCGGCAAGCAAAGGCACCTCACTCTGTTTAACTTCCCGCAGGAGATCAGGCAGGATGGCAAGGGCCTGATCATTTGACTCTTTTTTAATAGCCAGATAAGGATCAGGGCAACCGGTGACCCTGGCAATGGTCGCATACACTGCCACCGAATTTTCAGGCGGGGTCAAAGACATCTCCATCTGCGGCAACAGGGCAGCAACAACCCGGGCCACTTCCAGATGCACAGCCTCATCGGCCGTACTGATCCGCGCCACCCGCAGGGCCTGCCCCATAAAACAGGCAAGGCAGTCAACAGAAGTCTTCATAGCAGGTACCCTTGCCGCACATTGGCCATGGAGGCAAAGATCGAGGCCTTAACCCCAGGATCCTGCTGATAAAGGGTATGCAACATCTTCCGCAGATGATCACGCCGGGTATTCCCGACCAGCGGGCAAAGATTGTCAACCGGCACCAGACCAAGACTGACAGCAATATCCTGCACCTCATGTTTTTCAATATAGGCGAGGGGCCTAATAAGGGTCAGTCGGCCGTCAAAAAGGTCCTGCCTTGGCACCATGGTAGAAAGATTACCACTATAGAACATATTCAAAAAAAGGGTCTCAATGAGATCGTCCTTATGATGACCAAACGCGATCTTGTTGCATCCATATTCTTGGGCCAGATCAAAAAGCTGGTGACGACGCTGGCGGGAACAGAGAAAGCAACTCCGCTCGGGCGGATCTTTATCCATTGACGAAACAAGCGACACTGAACCAGACAAGCGAGGTGCAACCGAGACTCCGGCCATAACCAGCGTTTCAGCTGTCTCCCTAGCCTTTTCCACAACCAAAGGGATCCCGAACCGATGCAATTGCCGGCGTATCCCGTCAACCGGATTGATGTCACCATCCCCCTGCCCCCGAAACCCCATATCAATATGAACAACACGCAGGGTGTAATGGATAGGGGCCTTCTTCAACCACATCTGTAGCAACCAGGCCAGTACCAGACTATCCACCCCACCGGAAACGGCCACCAGCACACAATCACCATGACTGAGCATGGAATAGGCCTGCATGGCCTGGCCAATGCGCCTGTTGACCTGCCTGGGGAGGATTGTCTCTGATCTCATTAGGAGCTGTTACAAAATAACTATCGCCGTTGACACTGCTACCTTGCTAACCATTTCGTTACAGATCCATATGCGAGGAGCCCAACATTTCAATGTTACGATTATTTTTGAACAATGGCTTGCCATAAAAAATGCCTGCTGAATTTGCTTCACGCAAAACCAGCAGGCAACCATAGAACAGGAATAGCAAACACTCTGGCAGTGTTGTTATTTCTGAAGATAAGGACAGTCAGCCAGACGTTCTTTCAACCCCTGACGAACCAGATCTTCCACCGTAATCCATTTAAAACCGCGACTTTTAACCTTGCCAAGGGTTAGCAGATTACTTGACAACGCCTCTTGGGTCTCATCAAAAGAAGCGGCCCAGAGGACCATACCGGTATCCACATGAGTGAGAACCATCTCAAAAGCGGCAGAGGCGGGAGAGTTCACCGACAGGTCACTTCCATCCCGCTCATGAAAGCGAGTCACTGTGACCTCAAGGACCGCGTTGGCATTCAGCTTGGCACCAAGAGTCTTCATCTGCGCCAGACGACCGCCAGCCGCATCGGTCAGCAATGCATCCAGTTTCCCCTCTGTCACCATAAGAACCTTGTTATCCTTCCCCAGCTCCGCGCCAACCACCCCATCAACAAACCCGGCCACACTTTCAGGAGTTGACGTGCCTTTACGCACTGAGTTCATAGCCTTTTCTGCCATCACTGTTGGCATCACGACAACACCTGTGAGCGGCTGAAGTGTTACTGTTTTCTCTTCTGCCTGCTCCCCACTTTTCCCCATACAGGCGGAAAAAAAGACAGAACAAAAAAACGCCACAATCAAAATACTGGTTATTTTCTTTACTCTTGTTTTCACAAATGACCTCACTTGAAATTTATACGACATTTCATAATCCCCCCGACAACATATCTTACAGCACGCCTTTTGAAGACAAGGCTCCCGTCACCATATGATTTACACCTGTGGCCTGAGCCATCGCCCGAGCCAGACCTTTGAAAATTGCCTCTATAATATGATGACTGTTTTCGCCATGCAGCAGATCAATATGCAGACTCACCCCGGCGTGTTGAGAAAACGCCCGCATAAATTCAAGGGCTAGGGCAGTATCAAAGGTTCCCAATTTCTGATCAGGAACTGCGGCGCCATAGTGCAGAAAAGGTCGATTGGAGAGATCGACCACAACGCGTACCAGTGTCTCATCCATGGGAAGATAGCTCAGGCCATACCGGTTTATTCCGCCTTTATCCCCCAAGGCTTTAGCAAAGGCCTG
>CAITDH010000346.1 GCA_903891045.1 uncultured Desulfobulbaceae bacterium
AAACGTTATATCCTTTGAGTCTGTTACTGGGATTGGTATAATCCTTCGTAACGTGCAATTCCTCTATCTCGACCATGTATGGTCGAGACCATCAACCTTATTTCGAGAAACCACCCTATGTCATTTTCCTCCCTCGGACTCTCCGAAGCCCTCCTTCGTGCCCTTGATGAAAGCGGCTACACCACGCCCACGCCGATCCAGCTCAAAGCGATCCCTGCTGTTCTCTCCGGTAAGGATGTCATGGCCGCGGCCCAGACCGGAACCGGCAAGACCGCCGGTTTCGTCCTGCCGCTGCTGCAGCGTCTGGCCGGCGGCCCCAAGGTGAAGGCGAACCACATCCGTGTTCTGGTGCTGACCCCGACCCGTGAGCTGGCGGTGCAGGTCGCTGAGAGTGTTGCCGTCTATGGTAAACATTTATCGCTGAAGTCGGGCGTGGTGTACGGCGGAGTGAAGATCAATCCGCAGATGATGAAATTGCGCGGCGGGGTTGATGTGCTGGTGGCGACGCCGGGGCGGTTGCTGGATCTGTTCAACCAGAATGCCGTGAAGTTTGCGCAGGTGGAGACCCTGGTACTCGATGAGGCCGACCGGATGCTCGACATGGGCTTCATTACCGATATCCGCAAGATCCTCGCCCTGCTGCCGCCACGGCGTCAGAATCTCCTCTTCTCGGCCACCTTTTCCAGCGATATCCGCAAGTTCACCGAGGGGTTCCTCCGAAATCCGGTACTGATTGAGGTCAGCCCGCGGAACTCGGCTCCCAAGAGCGTGAAGCAATGGGTCTATGAGGTTGACAAGGCCAAGAAGCCGGCCCTCCTCAGTCATCTGGTGCGCAACCAGGGCTGGGAGCAGGTGCTGGTCTTTGTCCGCACCCGCAACGGGGCCGATCTCCTGGCGAAGAAATTGGGGACTGGCGGCATTATCACCGCGGTGATCCACGGTGACAAAAGTCAGGGTGAGCGTGCCCGCGCCCTGGCCGATTTCAAGGAGGGCAAGGTCCGGGTTTTGGTTGCCACCGATATTGCCGCGCGCGGCATCGATATCAGTGAGCTGCCGCATGTGATCAACTTCGATCTGCCCAAGGTGGCTGAGGATTACGTCCACCGGATCGGCCGCACCGGGCGGGCCGGTTGCACGGGAGAGGCGATTTCGCTGGTCAGCGCCGATGAGGTCCAGCTGCTTGCGGCAATTGAGACCCTGACCGGCCAGACGTTGATGCGCGAGGTGGCGGCCGGTTTTATCCCGACCCATCATGTCCCCCTGACCCGCCAACTGCAAGTGCGCCCGAAGAAGCCGAAAAAGCCCAAGATTAAACCGGCACAGGAGCAGGTGCCGGTGCGGAAAACGGCCGGAGAACCAAAAATCAGTGGCCGCAACAGTGGCCGCACACCGCGCCGGGGCGGCAAATCGTAAACTGACCGGCAAGACGGGGGGACAGGCAGACCGAGAGAGATCCCTGTTTTGTCGGTACCGGAAAGAGTCATGGCTGTTCCCTTAATTCTCCTGCCATTTCTGGAGGTAACGTG
Source organism: uncultured Desulfobulbaceae bacterium (assembly GCA_903891045.1). GTDB lineage: Bacteria > Desulfobacterota > Desulfobulbia > Desulfobulbales > Desulfocapsaceae > UBA2270. The sequence goes on from CAITDH010000346.1 coordinate 1,527, forward strand.
ATGAAGATTCCATCGTCTTTGACCGTACCGGCCTGGTTCAAGGAAGTCTGTGACGATCCTTTCAAGAGATATTTTTTTCTGGCCCTGTTCCTTCTGGCCGTGACCCTGATAGTCCGGGGGGAGGAAAAGCGGCCCCAGGACGAGCTGGTTGGTGAGCAGGCGATCCATTTCTTTTATAATCCCACCTGTCCCCACTGCCGCGACCAGAAGCAGTTTCATCTCTATCTGCAACAGAAATATCCCGAACTCTCAATCGTCGGCCATGACACATCTGTCCCTGAGGAGATTGCCCGTCTGGTGGCGATGGCCAAGGAACGGGGGATACGATCCGAGCGTCTGGCCGTACCTATCACCTTTGTCGGTCCCTATGTGCTGATCGGCTTCGAGCGCCCGGAAAACAGCGGGGTGACTCTGGAAAAGGCCATCGCCGCCCATCTCCACAAGACCCCGGAGCTCTTCACCGAGAGCGATCAACAGTGGTTGGCCAAGGAAACTGTTGATCTGGGCTGGTTCGGGGTGATCCGGACGGCAGACTATTCACTGCCCGTGCTCACTGTTCTCTTCGGATTAATCGACGGTTTCAATCCCTGTGCCATGTGGGTGCTGGTCTACATGCTTTCTCTACTGGCCGGCTTGAACGAGCGGAAAAAGGTCTGGATACTGGCCGGTTCCTTTCTCACCGCCTCAGCAATCCTCTATTTCCTGTTGATGACCGCCTGGCTCAATGTCTTCCTTTTCTTAGGATACCTGCGTCCCCTCACCATTGTCATCGGCTGTTTTGCCATGGGCGCGGGCGGGCTGAGTGTCCAGGAATATTGGCGGGACAAGGGGGAGGTCAGTTGCAAGGTGGTTAATCCCGCGAGTCGGAAAAAGACCATGAACCGGATCGAGCAGGTGATGGCAGCTCCAGTGAGCCTCGCCACCCTGTCGGCCATCATCATCCTGGCCTTTGTTATCAATTCCATTGAGTTTGCCTGCTCTGCGGCCCTGCCCGCCATTTATACCCATATCCTCTCCCTGCACCATCTTGCGACCCTCAGATATTACGGCTATATACTCCTCTATGTTTTTTTCTTTATGCTTGATGACCTGATCATTTTTACCCTCGCTATCCTTGCCCTGGAGAGCAGGGTGGGGCAGAGATATGCCGGTCATTGCAAGGGGGTGGGCGGGATACTCCTGCTGGTATTGGGGGTGATCATGGTTTTTTGGCCGGAACTGCTGCGTTGACTTTCTACAAAATCAACTTGCGACCTGAACGCTTGGATCGCCAGTTTTTGCCGATCGGCCATTCGTATATCTATCTATTATTGAGGAGCAGTAACTAATGAGCAAAGAACAGGCATTGCAGGCACGGAGCGAATCCAGATGTGAACTATGTGGCGCCACAGAAGGCCTGGACGTCTATGACGTTCCCCCTCGCGTAAACGGCAGTGCTGATGAGTGTGCACTGATCTGTGCAACGTGCCGCGAGCAGATTGAAGATCCAGGGAAAGTCGATGCCCAGCACTGGCGTTGCCTGAACGAGAGCATGTGGAACCAGGTGCCGGCGGTGCAGGTCATGGCGTGGCGGATGCTTAAGCGCCTGAGCACGGAAGGCTGGGCGCAGGGCTTGCTCGATATGCTCTTTCTGGAGGAAGCCACCCAGGCCTGGGCGCAGGCAACGGGCGAAGGGACAGGCAATGAAGAGGGCGTCAGGCATGTCGACAGCAACGGCACCCTGCTCGAGGCAGGCGATACGGTAACCCTGATCAAGGATCTCAATGTGAAAGGGGCCAATTTTACGGCCAAGCGGGGCACGGTTGTTCGCGGAATTTCGCTGGTTGCCGATAACCCTGAGCAGATCGAGGCCCGTGTAAGCGGCCAGCAGATTGTCATTCTGACGAAGTTTGTGAAGAAGGCGAACTGATAAGTGTAAATATCACAATGAAGGAAACAGGATGGAAGATAAAACCGTATTGATAACCGGCGGCAACAAGGGGATTGGCTTATCCACGACAGAAAAATTTGTTGATGCTGGATATACTGTTATCGTTGTTGCCCGCGATTTTAATAATTTTAAGTTCAATGGTCATAAAAGTGTACAAACAATTGAATTTGATCTTGTTAATGTTACCGGCATACCTGAATTAATTGCCCAGCTCCCTGCCGTGGATATATTGATCAATAATGCCGGCGTGATGTATGCCATTCCTTATGATAATTACCCGCAAGGAAAGGTTGACGAGATTCTCAAGATAAATATTGAGGCGCCGGTGGCCTTAATCAGGGAAGTCTCAAAGACAATGATGTTGAAAGGTGGTGGCAGGATTGTCAATAATGCCTCCATTGCCGGTGAAATTGGCCATCCGGATATCTGGTATGGCATCACCAAGGCCGGGATGATCAATATGACCAAGAGTTTTGCGAAAATCCTTGGACCGAGTGGCGTTGTTATTAATGCCGTCGCTGCCGGCCCTGCTGAAACTGAGATGCTTCATGTTATTCCCGAGCAGAGAAAAAAAGACATTAAAAGAGCAGTATATACAGGAAGATTTGCCTATCCTGAGGAAGTGGCAGCTGCCATTTATTGGTTGGCGACAGAATGCCCGGAATACATCAATGGCACGTGTATTGACATAAATAATGGTGCCTTCCCTCGGTGAAACTTGGCCAACTCGTGCCCCTGCCACACGACATCCTTAAAAGCTTTGCATAGAGGTCCAAATGAATAATGACTTACAAACCGATGAATACGGGATATCTATTTCAAGAGAGATTACTGTTTGCCGCAACATGATTGAGAGACAAAGAAAACACCTGATACGCTTTGAGAAGCAGTACGGATTTTTCACAGAAGAGGTTGTGAAGAAGGAAAGTCTGAAGATTGAAACAAAAACGCGGGACATCGATCAGTGGCGTAATGAATACGAAGGGTTACTTGCCTGGCAGCAGAGACTGCGGGAGTATGAAGAGGCATATAAGGCATTGAGACGCTGACAGGGGGCAATTATAGCCCCTGGCAAAAATGATTGATCACAAAGAAAAAACGCCGGCCCTCTTAATAGAGCCGGCGTTTTTTTATGAGTCTAATAGAAAAAAATGATCTAATGGCCGCCGGGAAAAAATACCCTGCTCAGAACGTAGAACACAACCAAAAGACCGACTCCGAGGCCAATACTCCATTTGACGAGTGCTATTTCTATCGGTAGGAGTGGCTCATACTCCATTTTTTTCAACTCATCGGCAATCTTTGATTTTTCAATCATATAAGACCTCCATTAACTGGGAAGAATTGGTGGTTTGACCCCGTGGAAAAACAGCCACGAGATAGCGAGTCCGACCCAAATGATAAATCCGAACAGGGAAACGCAGTATACGGCTGCGAGTTTACCGATCCCTTCTTCCATAAGCTTCTTGAAGTTTGAAACCACCCCGATGGTAAAAAAACAGAGGACAAAAAACATGGTCCTGAACACATCGCCTTGAGCAATTGCCGATTTGGCAACGGACAGGAACTTCTTTGGTGCCTTTGCTTCATCGTTCAATTTCTTTTCACGGGCTTTTGCCACTTTGAGTGTTGTCTGCAAGGGAGCGGTAACCGTTGGATCTTTGCTGGCGCTGATCTGCTTTTCCAGAGAACTAATTTGCACCTTCACTTCGGTAATGGCGTTTTCGGTGGGGCTAAGCGTCTTGACCGTTGGCCAGCAGATGGTAAGGAGAATAACAAAGGTAAGGATATACCCGAGGACGAATTTGGGGAAACGGGTCCAGACTTCCATGAGGCCTACTTTCTGGCCAGGCTTACATTCGATCTTGGCGCACCAGATGTAGGCAAGGATAACGGCCCAGACGCCGATAAAGATATCGATAAACATCTTTACCGTGGTGGCGGTCATGGTGATCCAACCCTCGGCATAGTTGATGCCTTCCATGTCCATGGCCTGCGCCCTGATCAAAGCATCGGTCACGGCGCCGCTGGCAATGGCCCCGCCATCGGATTTGACCGCTAGTCCCATCCAGGCCCCGGCAACCAGCGGTTCGTGCCAGAGAAACATCTTGGCGGCAAAGGGGAGAATGATCATCTCCACGGCCACGAAGATCACAACCAGTGACGAAACCATGATGGGAATGATCGGCCGGGCACGGATGGCCCCACCTGTGGCAATCGCTGCGGAAACACCGCAGATGGAGATACCGGAGGCCAGTGGTGCTGCCCATTCACGATTGAACTTGAAGTATCTTCTGGCTATGTAGTAGACGACAGCCCAGTAGATCAGGTAGGCCTCGACAATGGCGCAGAATCCCCGGAACATGATGTTGCTGGCAAGCCCGAAAGATTCTGCCGCCTTCACGCCCAGCCCCGCGCCCATGATTACGATTGCTGTTTTGATATACAGCTCCGGCCGGACCGCTTCCTTCATGGCCGCCGCCAGACCGGGGAAAAAATTGCCGATGATGAGCCCTGCCGCCAGGGCGATGATGAAGCCGAATTCGCCGGTCATGCTGAGCGACCAGCCGATACCGAATTTTGCCAGTTCGTTCTTGGTGGCGGCGATATAGGCGAAGTGCCCGCAGAACCAGCAGAGATAACTGCACCAGAAAACCAGGGTAAAGCCGATGGCGAATTTTTTGAAGTCCGCTCCGATCATCATTGCCCCCAGCCCCATGATCACCAGCATCGCAATGAAGGTGATGGCCACCGAAGCCAAGGGTGAAATCCCTTTCTGTTCATATTTCTGTCCCACCGCCAGTGCGGCAGGATCAGCTTTGGTGGTGACGGTAATATCTTTTCCGTTGCTTTGTTTGAGTGTTATCTTGGCGCCATCAATCTTGGTGATGTCGCCCTTGATGTTCTGATAGGTGATTGACACGGGATTGGTGGCCTTGGAGGCATCGCTCCACACCCCCATCTTGGCCCCCCAGCCCATCAGGTCGTAGCCTTGAAATGAGCTCAGGGAAAGAATAAAAATAAACAGGCCCAGCCAGAGCGAGAGCCAGTCTTCGCTTAGCCATCCCTTTTTTACCTCAATTTTGCAGGTTTCTTCAGAATTGCAGAGCCCTTCCGTTAGTTTGTCTTCATCGATTTTTTTTGGGTCCATACTTTCTCCCTTTTTTGACCACGTTCGCAGTGAAAAGTAGAATAGAGTGGGATGAGATTTGGCTGCTCATTCCATGGCCGTATATTTATCAAATACGAAAGACTGATCTTACGATGGCTTGTTGCCCTACCTCCTTTTTTGTAGGTTTGTCTGATGCTTATACGAGACAAGCGCTTCTATTTCAGGGATGTTTGCCGAGTACGATATTGAAATGGATAGATCTCTTTTTTCTGTGGAGTTAAGGAAAAACAACAGGATGTAAAGTTGAAGTCGTATGAAACACAAAGTATGCCTTAGTCGGATGAACCACTATTATTTTAGGTATAGAAACAATCACCTTTTATTACGAGAAAAAAATTGGTGGGCACGTTCCAGGGCCTGTTCAACTGAACTACTGGTTTGGACAGCAATTGCCAGGTGGTGGCCGAAGGTGAAATTCTGCCCATAATAATGGGTAAATTGTTTCAAACGTCCCAGACGCCGCTCCGGACGAAACCGTTCCAGGAGTTGAACAAAACGAAAATAGATATCCGCAAGACTCAAACTGGTTGGAGGGCATGACACCCCGTAAATTTCCCTGGCAATCTCGGCAAACAACCAGGGCCGACAGACCGCGCCCCGGCCCAGCATCAGGCCATCTGCCCCGGAGAGTTCCAGGCATTTCCTGGCATCGTCAACGCTGAAGATACCGCCATTAGCGAGCACCGGAATGTTTACGGCAGATTTAACCTTGCCAATCCAGTCCCAGCGCGGTCGACGGCAGAATTTTTCCTTGTGCAGGCGCCCATGAACAGAAAGAAGATCAACCCCTTCACCCGCAAGCATCCGACAGAAATCAACCAATTCTTCTTCATGCAAAGTGGCGCCCAGACGGATCTTGGCGCTTAAGGGCAATCGGGTGGCCGCCCTCAGCATGGCAACTGTATGACGTACCTGCTCTCGATCATTAGTCAAGGCACAGCCCGCCCCCTGTTTCCGCAGATTCGGGGCTGGACAGCCCAGATTCAGATCAACCCCCTGAGCACCAAGCTGGTGCAGACGTTCAACGGCAGGGACTACATCCTGGCCAGGACTCACAAAGAGCTGGTAAAAAAGCGGCTGTTCTTCGGGGTAACGCAGGAGAAAAGGCGAGACGCTGGCATTCTCCTGCGGAAGCCGGCCCACCGATAGCATCTCCGTAAAGAGCAGACCAACCCCTCCCAGCTCCAGCGCCAGGGTCCGCAGCGCCGAATGGGACAGACCAACCATGGGAGCCAGCGCCAACGGGGGCGACAGGGTCAGATCCCCAATGGAGAGCGATGCATTCATGAATGATGACGGTCGCCCTTGCGCCAGGCAAGCAAGACGAAGCTGAGACCCAGGCCCTGACTCGGGCGACACTGGGGCGTCCATGCCCGGCACTGGCATGAGCTTTACTTGTGCCACTGCTGAAAAATAGATTTGAGATCTGCCACGCCCATTGGCTCATTAAAGCGTACATGCACAAGATAATCCTTGTCCACATAATCCTGTAAGGTGACCCCGACAATCTCTCCCCTGCGCTCTTGCACCTCATTTGCACCCATGGGCAGAAAGGAGACAATGCCTCTGCCCAGAAGCAGTCGCGCATTTTCCTTCTTCGATATACGAATCAACAGAGAAAGACCACCAATGGAGATATCCTCCATCTGTCCCCTGAATTGTTGGGGAGAGGGCTTGCCATGACCATCCAGCAAGGTGTTAACTATGATCAGTTGCGCTGGATGACGCACATCCTCCCGCCGGTTCTCACCAGCAGCTTTTAACAGCTCCGGCACCGTATCTGATCGGCGACAAAAATCCGCCAGACTGGATTCAAGACCAGGATACTGCGGCAATAGGCCCAGAAAGGCCTCCCGCTCCAGGAGTTGGACCTTCACCGCTGTCATCGCTGTCAGCGTCACTGTCCAGAGCGAGACATCAAAAAAAGGACCAACCCCGACAATCTCTCCAGGATTCATCCGTTTAAGGAAAATCTCTTTCTTGCCTTGCCGGCAGGTTAGAGCGACCTGTCCTGCATTGATAAAATAAAGGGTGGGGTTAGCATCTCCTTGTTGGACAATTACCTCTTCCACCTGATAGTCCTGAAAACGCTGACAATGATAGAGGGCGGCAAACGACTCGGTGTCTAAAAAATCATAAAGCTCACTCCAGAGACTGAGATGATGACTGCTGATGGCATTACTCTTTTCTCCATCTATTGCTTCACTAACCCGAATGACTTCGATCAAGGCATTGGGGTTTATCGCCAGCATCCGGTCTCGCAATATTTCTGCGGTCACAAAATCATGCTCTTTGGACGCATGCACCGCATGCTCAGCAAGCAAAGCTGTCGCCTCTACTATCTTTTTCTCCTGCATCAATTGCTGGATCTTGGCCTCCAAACCACGTAGATTCAGCTTGGCCTGTTGTTGTTCAGCATGCGGATCAGAATTAAAAGGAATCTCAATCTGCTCGTCCTTTTGTTTATCTAGCTGTGTATCATTATTTCGCTTCTTATCCATCGACTGCAGTTGCGGTTCAAGAATTTGCAGGGTACGCCTGGCAATAAGAGTTACCGCATCATGTCCGACTCCACTCTGTTTTTCGCGTTCAGCAATAAGCTGCCGTAAAAGAATAAGGGTTCGTTGCTGTGGCGCCAGTCGAAGGACAATGCAAATTTGGCCCAAAAGTTCATCGCGCACATGGGCGGTAATGGTATCACGTTCAGCTAGAATATCGAGAAACACATCTGCGCACTCCGCACACCCAAACTGTCCCAATTGCAAAACCAGATGGGCCTTGAGTTCATCACCAACCAGAGACAGAGCCGACAGGAGATATCTCTTTTTATCCACACCACCAAGGTCGTTAATACAATCAAGAACCTGTTGCTGGATGCGAATATCATCGTGCTTCAGTGAAGCAAGGATTAAAGGGACAAGAGAGGAGTCACCCATGGCCGCAATGAGCAAAACAATATTGCGCACCCCATACCAGGGGAGATCTTTGGTCAGATACTCTTTGAGTACTGGCACGGCCACTTTACCTGCTGCTGGGATCAACTTGATGAGATGCAAACGTTCATTTTTTTGTTGCGACAAGAATAGCTTTTCTAACAAAAAAATTACTGACCGACGGCCAAGACGGATCAGAATCTTCTCTGCCAGGGCCTGTCGCCCCCCGTGGCTGTGCAGACAAACCAGGGAAAGTTCCTCAAGAATATGCGGGGTCGCCAGTAAATCCTGGGTCCTGGCGACCAGACCCCGAATCACATTCCCTTTTTCGAGGGAACCGGATTGAATCTGGAAGAGGACTTCAAGCAGAGAATCAAATTGTTGCCAATGGCCCTCATCCAGCATTCTGAGCCCGCTCTGCTGCAACTGCCGACAAACGGTATCACAAACCGGAAGATAGGTTGTCTCGATCTGCAACCAATGGGCCATCGCCAAGACCACCTTTTCCAGCAAGGCATCATTCTCCTCGGCAGACAAAAGGCTGAAACAAAAAGAAAGGGCCATAACCGCCCGTTCGCGAATCTTGCCATCCTCCCCACAGGCCTGCTTGCCCAGTTTTTCGAGAAGGGTCTCGGCACGATCATCAGAGCCATCACGGGAAGCCTCAACAATGACCTGCGACACATTGCGGACAAATTCATCCTGCAACAAGACGCCGACATTCCCCAGGGCAAACTCTTCAACCTGACGCGACAACCGAACCCGGGCCCTCTGCCTCTCCCCTTCTGCTATCAGCTCTTTGGCTTTCTGTAAGGCCTGTTCTTTTTGTATCTGATCGCTATCCATAACAAAAAAAGTATAAAAAAGAAAACACCTGAATCCTGATGCTCAAGCTGCCCCTATGAGCAATCCCCCGCCATAAAACGGCACAAGCATCTGCAAAAATCATCTTTCGACAACCCCAAACACCCACTTACCAAATTGACATTTCCAGCTTGATATCCCATAATGGCGAGCTATGGAAAAATGGCAAGAGATATTGAGAGACTCCGTCACCAGCCCGACTCTCCTAAATAACTATTTCAATGTTGATGTTACCTCATTAGACAAGGTAATAGCAACATTTCCCATGCGGATTAACCCCTATTATCTGCAATTAATTCAGAAAACAGGCGCCCCCCTGTGGAAACAGGCCGTCCCTGATGTCGCCGAATTGCTTGATCCGGTCTGCATGGAAGACCCCCTTGGTGAAGAACGTTTAAGTCCGGTCCCTAATCTGGTCCACAAATATCCCGACCGGGTCCTTTTTCTGGTCTCCACTCAGTGCGCGATGTACTGTCGTTTCTGCACCCGGAAACGCAAGGTGGGAACCGACAGGATGGTGATCAGCCCGGAGACCATCCAGGCAGGCCTTGACTACATCCGCCATCATCCCCAGATCCGGGAGGTGCTCCTCTCTGGCGGCGACCCGTTGCTCCTGCCCGACAGCCAGATCGAATATCTCTTAAGCGAGTTGCGCGCCATTCCCTCAGTCAAGGTCATCCGCATCGGCACCAGAGTCCCCTGCACCCTGCCCATGCGCGTGACCCCGGAACTGGTTGCTATCCTCAAAAGATATCATCCGCTCTACATCAACACCCACTTCAACCATCCAGCGGAGATCACCCCGGAGTCCAGCGCCGCCTGTACCCTGCTGGCTGATGCCGGAATTCCTTTGGGCTGCCAGACCGTTCTTTTGAAAGGAGTTAACGACACCCCGGAAGTCATGCGGGAGCTGTTATTAAAACTGCTGGAAATACGGGTAAAGCCCTACTATCTTTTCCAGACCGACCTCACCCGGGGCACCAATCACTTCCGCACATCGACCGCTACAGGGATCAGGATCATGCGCAGCCTGATCGGTCATATCTCCGGCATGGCCGTGCCGACCTTTGCCCTCGATGGCCCAGGCGGCAAAGGCAAGATCCCGCTCACCCCTGATTATATCCTGACCAGAGGGGACAAACTGGTTTTTGAAAATTATTGCGGCGAGATCTGCACCTACCCGGAATCAGGGGATGGAATTTAAGCAGTTTTGTGTTAACATCTAAATATTACATTATAATTTCATACGCTATAAATGAGAGCGCCCCCTCGGAAAAAATATTCAGATATCACAACATGGAGTCTCGTGTACTCTTCTATGGTCCTTTCCTTTTTGAGTTGATGCTCCCTTCCGCCACTTATTGCCAAGGATTCACTTTATGATCTTTCTCGATTTGATGCTCAATCTCACCTTACTGGTGTCTCTCAGCATTATCTCCGGTTTTATTGAAAAACGCTGGCCCCGGCACACCCGTCCAGGTGTATTGTTGCAAGGCCTTCTCTTCGGTTGCGCCGCTGTCATTGGAATGCTCCGCCCCCTGATTCTTGAACCCGGCCTGATTATTGACGGCCGGTCAGTTATGGTCAGCCTATGCGCCCTGTTCTTCGGTCCCTGGGCCGGGGTCGAGGCCAGTATCATGACGATCTTGTGTCGAATTGGACTTGGGGGCTCGGGAACACTTACAGGCGTGCTGGTGATTCTTTCATCCACTGGAATCGGTCTGCTGGCCCGTGCCCGTTTCCAGCCGGAGAGTCAACCCCTGTCCATCAAACATCTCTACCTCTTTGGCCTCATTGTCCATATGACAATGCTTACCCTCTTGCTCATAGTGCCTGGCGGGGCCGGACTGACCGGGGTTATGCGCATTGGCCTGCCGGTCATATTGCTCTACCCCCTGGCAACGATCCTTGTCGGCAAGATTCTGACGGATCAGATATTAGCCCTGCACACCATGGCCGAGACACAAGAGGCCAAGCAAAATCTGATCACGACATTGGAATCCATTGGGGATGCCGTCATCTCGACAAATCTGCAAGGCAAGATCACGTTCATCAACCCTGTGGCCGAAACACTTACCGGCTGGTCGCAGGCCGAGGCATGTGGGCGGCATCTGGACGAGGTCTTTCTCATCATCAGTGAAGAGACCAGGGAAACCGTAAAAAGTCCAGCGGTCAAGGCCTTGCACGAGGGAACCGTGGTTGGCCTGGCCAACCACACCCTGCTTATCGCCAAAAACGGGGTCGAACGGCCCATTGCCGACTCGGCAGCGCCCATCCAGGACTCCCTGGGGAACATTACCGGTGTCGTGCTGGTTTTTCGCGACCAGACCGAAGAACGCCGAGCGCAAAAGCTTCTGCGGGTACGAATGACACTTCTGGAATATGCCGCCACTCACACCGTCGAAGAGATCCTGATCAAGACCCTTGATGAAGCAGAGTCCCTGGTAAACAGCCCCATCGGATTTTACCACTTCGTCGAAAGCGATCAGCAATCCCTCACCCTGCAGGCCTGGTCCACCCGGACACGCAAGGAGTTTTGCCACGCCGAAGGTGCCGGCCTGCACTACTCTCTTGAGCAGGCTGGGGTCTGGGCTGATTGCGCGCGCCAGAAAAAACCAGTCGTCCATAACGACTATGTGGCCCTACCGCACAAGCGGGGTTTACCACCCGGCCACGCGGAGGTGATCCGTGAGCTGATTGTTCCGGTCATGCAGCATGACAAGGTGGTCGCCATCATCGGCATCGGCAATAAACCCGTGGATTACACGGAACAAGATGTGGAAATCGTCAGCTATCTGGCAGATCTTAGCTGGCTCAGCATCAAACGCAAACAAGCGGAGACGATGCTGCAAGAAAGTGAGGCAAGATATCGGGAACTTTTTGAAAACGCGCCCATCGGCATTTTTGCTACCAGTTCGCAAGGACAGGTCTTGGCAATCAATACCACCATGGCCAGCATCCTGGACTTCGGTTCACCGCAAGAAGCGCTGGACCACTGTACCAATCTCCAGGAACAACTCTACGTCATCCCCGGTGAACGTGGTCGCTTCCTCCAGGAATTACAGGAAAAAGGCCATGTCGAAAACTTTGAATACCAGGCCCACACAGCTCATGGCAAGATTATCTGGCTGTCCATGAATGCCAGAATCGCCCGACAAAACGTCGATGGTTCGTTCATTATCGAAGGATTTGCGACAGACATCACCTCCCAACGTAACCTCGCGGACCAATTCCGCCAGGCCCAAAAGATGGAATCGGTGGGACGGCTGGCGGGCGGGGTCGCCCATGATTACAACAACATGCTCAGCGTGATCCTCGGCCATGCGGAACTGGCCATGGCCAGGGTGAATCCTTCCGATCCGGT
>CAITDH010000347.1 GCA_903891045.1 uncultured Desulfobulbaceae bacterium
ATTTTTGAGACCGGGTAAGTTTTTACCCTACACTATACCCCCTTTTGGATGAAAGGAAACCTTGAAAAACGGGGGCTTTCGTTTAAGTTGAAGGTGTCCTTGTTCTCATGCGGCGTAGATGAATAAGAAAAAATCGATATTATTGATTGAGAGAGGTTCTTTGTGACGGAAATTTTGACGTATGCCCCCCTTATTTTACTGGTGGCCGTGCTGTTTTTTCTCTTTCTGATTCTGAAAAAGGTACCGCCGCAGATTGATGCCTCTGTACTGTTATCCCGTCTTGATACCTTGGAGAAGGGCCAGGGACGTACCGAATCGATGATTCGTGAGGAGATGGCCAAGGGCCGAGAGGAGTTGAGCAGAACGGCGCGGGAACAGCGGCAGGAGCTCACCGCGGCCTTTGCGACCTTGGGTGATTCCGTGGTCCAACGGATGAAGGATGTCGCCGGTATCCAGAAGGCCCAGCTTGAGGCCATGTCAACCGTGATTGGCAGGCTTGCCGATTCCAATGAGAAGAAACTGGAGGCCCTCAGGGTCACAGTGGAAGGAAAACTGCAGGCCATGCAGGCCGATAACGCCAAACAGCTTGAGCAGATGCGGCTGACTGTGGACGAGAAACTCCAGGGGACTCTTGAAAAGCGTCTGGGCGAATCCTTCAAGCAGGTCAGCGAGCGGTTGGAGTTGGTGCACAAGGGACTGGGCGAGATGCAGACCCTGGCCACCGGGGTGGGCGATCTGAAAAAGGTGCTTACCAACGTCAAGACCCGAGGAACCTGGGGAGAGGTGCAACTTGGCGCCCTGCTTGAACAGGTGCTGGGTCCTGATCAGTTTGCCACCAATGTGGCTACCAAGGATGGCGGTGAACGGGTCGAGTTTGCCATTAAATTGCCGGGGCAGGGAACAGAGGCCAGTGAGGTCGTCTGGTTGCCCATTGATGCCAAGTTCCCCATTGAGGATTATCAGCGTTTGATCGATGCCCAGGAACTGGGAGACCTGGCCGGGGTGGAGACAGCCGGCAAACAACTGGAGAGCCGGGTCAAGGCCTGTGCCGGGGATATCTGCCGGAAGTACCTGAATCCACCCAGGACCACCGATTTTGCCATCCTCTTTCTGCCTATCGAAGGCCTTTTTGCCGAGGTCATCCGCCGCACAGGGCTGACCGAGGCCATTCAGCGGGAATGGAGGATAGTGATTGCCGGTCCGACGACCCTGTGGTCTATTCTCAGCAGTCTGCAGATGGGCTTCCGCACCCTGGCCATCCAGAAGCGATCGAGTGAAGTGTGGAACCTGCTGGCCGCAGTCAAGACCGAGTGGGGTCGATATGGTGATGTCCTGGAGGTAGTGCAGAAGAAGCTGCAGCAGGCCTCGGAGACTATTGGGAAGGTGCAGGTACGATCAAGGGCTGTCGGCAGAAAGTTGAAGGAGGTACAGGAACTGCCCGTGGGTGAGGCTGCGGCCTTGCTGGCGCTCGATGTGCTGGAAGAGGATGGTGTGTCTGGTGATGATCAGGTGTAGTGGAAAATCGCCCGCAGGGTCTGCCCTTCTCCCCCTCTCTCCCCTACAAAAAAGGCCGGGGTAAGAGGCAAGAAATAAAAAATATTTCATTAACATGGTTATGCAGATATGCTTAAAAAATAAATATTATTCATCATATCGAGAGGGTGGCAGGGGTGGAAAAAATAGGTGGGTGGCGGAGAGTGTTGTGGCTGGGTTGTGTCTTGCTTGCAGTTGCCGGCCCGGCTCGGGCCGGCAACTGGAACCCTTTACCGGATACCGGTCAGAAAAAATGTTATGATACCAGCGGCAAAGAAATGGGCTGCCCGGCGGCCGGGCAGCCCCTGTATGGTCAGGATGCTCAGTATCAAGGAGCGCCACCTGCCTACCAGGATAATGGCAATCAAACCGTTACCGATCAGAATAGTGGACTGATGTGGATGAAGTCCGATGACGGCACAAGGCGCCCATGGCAGGGTGCTGTTGACTACTGCAATGGGCTTAACTTTGCCGGCCGGAGTGATTGGCGGTTGCCGACCAGATTCGAGCTGGATTCCATCGTTGATTATGGGAGGTCGTTTCCGGCTATTAATCCGGTTTTTAGTTGTCAGTCGTCCTTTTATTGGTCGGCTTCCATCTACGTGGATGACTCGGTATATGCCTGGGGGATCTTTGCCAACGATGGCGGTGATCATTGGCTCGATAAGAGCAATCCTTATTACGTTCGTTGTGTCCGTGGCGGACTCTGAAAATTTGTCCCTTTGATCCGTTGGCGCATGATGCGCCGCGTGTCATTATTGTTTGCGGGAGGAGATATGGAAATGAAAAAGAATAGGCCGGACGCATGGCATCCGTGGCGTACCATGCAAAGAAGAGGCATACGGCGCATCATGGGTGTCATTCTGGCGTTTTTTTCCCTCACGCTTTTCTCTCCTCCCGTCCATGCCATCGGTTCCTATACTGCCGGTAGCAACACGGTTGTTGACCAGGGAACCGGTCTGGAGTGGCAGAGAAGCGATGACACTATGCCCCGCAACTGGCAGAATGCCCTTGCCTATTGTGAAGATCTGTCTCTGAACTCCAAAACCGACTGGCGGCTGCCTAATATCCGCGAGCTGAAATCTATTGTTGATGTGAGCAGATATTATCCTGCCATTGATCCGGTCTTTACCTGTCAGCCGTCCTCCTACTGGTCGGCTACCACCGTCATAAATCACCCGGCTACAAGCGCGTGGATTGTCAATTTCGCTAATGGCGATGATAATTGGTATGTGAAGACCAACAGTTATCGCGTCCGTTGTGTTCGCGCCGGAATTTAATTGTCACAATAGTGATTGATACTGATGGTGATAAGGGCGCGGATGACGAAGAACTCTGTCCGAATGATCCGACCAGGTGTGAGAGGGGGCAAGAACATCCATAGACAGTATTGATTGCAACAGTGTCGGCAAAACAGGGACACTTCTGATAGAGTCGTTATTCGGCTTTACTGGTTATCATTCGAGATTATGGCTCTTAATGAAACTCAGCTATTTTGACAGGAACGTGAGCCAAGCATGCGTTGAGTAATCTCAGTGGCAATTCTGGTTCCCAGAACCTGCGATTAAATCGATAACAAAACTCGTC
>CAITDH010000348.1 GCA_903891045.1 uncultured Desulfobulbaceae bacterium
GCCATGAGCCGCACCATGGCCCAGATGGCGGTGGAGGCCGGGATTGATATCGCCAATGATCTGGCCGGACGCATTGATGTCTTCGGCACCGGCGACATGGGCATCGGTAACACCACGCCCTCCACCGCCATTGCCGCGGTGTTTACCGGCAAGCCGGTGGCTGAACTCACCGGCCGGGGCACTGGTTTGGATGATGACCAGTTGAGCCATAAGGCCAAGGTGATCATCAAGGCGCTGGCCGTGAACATGCCTGACGCCAAAAATGGCCTGGATGTCCTGGCCAAGGTGGGCGGCTTTGAGATTGGTGGTATTGCCGGTTTGATCCTGGGTGCGGCCGCCAACCAGAAGCCGATCCTGGTTGACGGCTTTATCTCCACGGCGGGGGCCCTGGTTGCCTATGCCATCGAACCTTTTGTCCGCGATTATATCATCTGCGCCCATCGCTCCATGGAGCCGGGGCACGCCGCCATGCATGAAAAACTGAGGCGCAAACCTCTCCTCGATCTGAATATGCGTTTGGGCGAGGGCACCGGCGCGGCCCTGGCCATGAATCTGGTCGAGGCCGCTGTGGCGGTACTCACCGAGGTGGCGACCTTTGGTGAGGCCGCTGTGGCCGGGGCTGATAAGTAAGACGTGAGCGGACAGGAAAAGAACAGGCAGTCGTGGCTACCGGTTGCGCTCAGGTTCCCGCTGGCGAGTTTTCTCGCGGCCCTGCGTTTTCTGACCATTGTGCCGCTGGCCTGGCGCTGTGAACAGGATGGGAGCTTTTTTACGGCGAGCCTGGCCTGGTTCCCGGTGATCGGACTGTTGATTGGTCTGGTCGGCGCCGGTCTCATCTTTTGCCTCATTCCCTTCTTCCCGCCGCCGGTTTTGGCCATGGCCGCCATTGTCCTGATGGCCGCGGCCTCCGGCTGCCTGCATCTGGATGGCCTTGCCGACAGCGGCGACGGCCTGCTCAGCGCCCGTCCCCGGGGACGTATTCTGGAGATCATGCGCGACAGCCATACCGGGGCCATGGGCGTGATCGCCATTGCCGTGGTGCTCCTTGGCAAATACGCGGCTCTCTCTTCCCTTGACGCTCCGACCCTGATTGCCACCCTCATCGCTATGCCCCTGGCTGGTCGCTGTGCTATCGTCCTGACCATGGCCTGTCTGCCCTACGCCAGAGAGGGGGAGGGGTTGGGACGCCTTTTTTATTCCCCGTCCAGCCGCGGGGCCGCGCTGTGGTCCCTGGCCTTGCTGGCAGTTGTCCTTGCCTGGGGCGGATGGCGGATGTCCCTTACCGTTTTCGTTGCTGTCCTCACCACCGTCCTGCTCTTTTCCCTCTGGTGCCGCGCTAAAATCGGCGGGGCCACTGGCGACACCCTGGGCGCGGTCTGTGAACTCACCGAGATGATGGTGGCCGTGGCCATGACCTTCGGAATCAACACTCCATGAATATCAAAATACCACCTTCACAATCAACAAGCACCGGTCATGGCGGCAATGTCCATGGACTGGCCAGGGAAATGGGCATAGATGTTGCCAGCCTGCTGGATTTCAGCGCCAATATCAATCCCCTGGGGCCGCCGGAGTGGCTGCGTCCGCTCATCAGTTCTGAAGTGGCCTCGCTGGTTCATTATCCTGACCCTTATGCCACCAGGCTGGTGCAGGCCATTGCCGTCCGCTATCAGGTGCCGGCAGAGTCGGTGGTAGTGGCCAACGGCACCACCGAGCTGCTCTATCAACTGCCGAGGCTTCTTGGCTGTGGCCAGGCCCTGATCCCCTCGCCCTCCTATATCGATTATACCAAGGTGATGGAGCTGGCCGGGATGTCAGTCCGCCCCTTCCTGCTCTTAGCTGAACGCGGATTTGCGCTCGATCCGCAGGAGCTTGCACCCTTGCTGACCGGCGGGGAACTGGTGGTGATCGGCTCCCCCAATAATCCCACCGGGGTGCTGGTTGATCCCGATCAGATCATTGCCCTGGCCAAGGCATATCCATCGACCCTGTTTCTGGTGGATGAGGCCTTTCTTGATTTTGTGGAGGGCGGCAAAAGTGTTGCGCTGGCCAGTGACAACATCATGACCCTCCATTCCCTGACCAAGTTCTATGCCATTCCCGGTCTGCGTCTGGGCTTTGGCATCTTTCCGCCCCGTATTGCCCGCCTGTTGCGTGAGCATCTGCCGCCGTGGACGGTCAATACCCTGGCTCAGGCCGTTGGCGTCCGGGCCCTGGCCGATCAGGAATATGGGGAGCAGAGCCGTACTTACTGCCGCGAGCTGCGCACAGAGTTGGTGCGGGAGCTGCAAGGCTTTCCGGCCTTGCAGCCCTTTGACTCCGCCGCCAATTATCTGCTGCTGCGGCTGGTGGATGGCAGTGATGCCCGGAACCTTGCCGGGCAACTGCTGGAACGGAAGATCATGATCCGCACCTGCTCCAATTATACCGGGCTTGACGCCAGCTATTTCCGCGTTGCGGTGCGCACGGCCGCAGAAAACAGGCGGCTGCTTTCTGCCTTGCGTGAGATTTTACTTCCGCAGACGCAGAAGGTGGTAAAGTCAATTCCGAAAAAGGCCCGCCCCCTGATGTTCCAAGGCACCTCCTCCAATGCCGGGAAGTCGGTGCTCACTGCCGCCCTGTGCCGGATCCTGCTCCAGGACGGAGTGCGGGTGGCCCCGTTCAAGGCCCAGAACATGTCGCTCAACTCCTTTGTCACCCGTGACGGGCTGGAGATGGGGAGGGCCCAGGTGGTGCAGGCCCAGGCCGCCCGCCTCGACCCGGACGTACGCATGAATCCGGTGTTGCTGAAACCCAACTCCGATACCGGCAGCCAGGTCATTATCCACGGGCGGTCCGTGGGCAACATGGATGTCATGACCTATCTGCGCTACAAGGAAACGGCCATGCAGGCGGCCCATGCCTCCTATGACAGTCTGGCCGCTGATTACGATGTGATCCTGCTCGAAGGGGCGGGCTCGCCGGGCGAGGTCAATCTCAAGCGCCATGATATCGTCAACATGGGGATGGCCCGCTACGCCCAGTCCCCGGTGCTGCTGGTGGGCGATATCGACCGGGGCGGGGTCTATGCCTCCTTTGTCGGCACCATGGAGGTGCTGAACGAGTGGGAGAGGGCGCTGGTGGCGGGCTTTGTGGTCAACCGCTTCCGGGGCCAGGCCTCATTGCTGCAGGCGGCCCATGATTATGTGGCGGCGCACACCGGCCGTGAGGTGCTGGGGGTGGTGCCGTACCTGAAAAATCTGGGGCTGCCCGAGGAGGATTCGGTTTCCTTCAAGGAAGGGCTGTTCCAGAGTGATCGACCAAAGACTGACCATGTGGAGATTGCCCTGATCAGCCTGCCCCATATCTCCAATTTTACCGATATCGAACCCCTGGCCGCCGAACCTGATGTTTATCTCAGGGTAGTGGAACGGGCCGAGGATCTGGGCAATCCGCAGGCCATTATCCTGCCCGGTTCCAAGAATGTGATCCATGATCTGGCGGCGCTCAGATCCTGCGGACTGGCTGACGCCATCCAGAGGCTGGCGGCTGAAGGCTGTGAGATCGTCGGAGTCTGCGGCGGTTATCAGATGCTGGGGACGATCATCGAAGATCCGCTGGCCATCGAGTCCGACCAGGAGGCAATCGCCGGTCTTGGCCTGCTCCCCATGACCACGGTGCTGGCCGCTGACAAGAGGCTGGTCCGGCAGTCCGGCGTTCATGCGGAGTCCGGCCAGCCGGTGCATGGCTATGAGATCCATCATGGCCGCTCGCAGTCCGACCTGCCGCCAACCCTTGCCTTTACCGATGGAACCGGCTGCGGCGCCGTAGATGCCTCCGGCCGGATCTGGGGCAGCTATCTGCACGGGATCTTCGATTCCGACCCCTTCCGCCGCTGGTTCATCAACCGGCTGCGCCAACGCCAAGGCCTCGCGCCCCTGCCCGGCATCCCCTCCCCCTATGATCTGGAGCCTGCCTTCGACCGCCTTGCCGCCACCGTCCGCGAGAGCGTGGACATGACCCGGATCTATCAGCTTCTAGGGCTGTGATGATGAATTAATGATCACTAATGAGATTTTTGTTTGTTTTTTTGAAAGCTTGAAAGCATTTGTCAGATAAATTACGATGGAGTACGATAAATAGAATTCAATTGTGACGGGAACAATATGAATACAATTGAGAATTTTCTCCAGCAAATTCAAGAAATAACGCACAGGAATGGTGTCTTGATCTGCTTGTTGATCTGGCCCCTGTCAGGGATTTCTTGGTCTTGTTGGTAAGAAACAGGAGATTGAAGCTGTTACGGGTTTTAAGGTTGATATTGTATCTAAGAACAGCCTGAAAAGAAAAGACATCTTCGGGAAAAAAATCTTCATGGAGCAAAACTATTATAAAGGAAAAATGCGGGGAGAGTCCCGGTTTTTCTCATAAGTGACACTATGACTGCAAGAAATTCCAAACTGATTTCCGCCATTTCCTTTGGCGCCGGCATCCTGGTAGTTATCCAGATTCTGATCATTCTCTTCCGCGGGGAAGCGGCATGTCTTAACCAGGGCTGCAAGATCGTTGAAAGCCTGATAGCCATTCCTCCCTTATATTTTAATCTGGTCGGTTTTTTTTATTTTCAAACTGTCTGCTGGCTCTTTTTTCTGGCCCGCCGAAAAGGCAACCTTCTCATTGATCTCTCCAGGCTCTTCCTGCTTACGGGAGTAGCTGTTGAAAGTGTGCTGATCGCCTATCAGATTTATGTTGCCGAGGCACTTTGTGCGTATTGTCTTATCTTGTTTTCAATCGTTCTGCTGTTAAACGCCCTGGCTGGATGGAAACAATTTGTTGCCGGAATCAGCATACTTTCCGGCATCATCATCATCTCTTCCATGTTGAGTTACGGCCCGACGGCCCTTTTATCCAAGCAGCAAACAATCAACAGCGGCACCTATGGAACTCGAACCTGCGCAAATCCCCAAAAAGAATTATACCTCTTCTTTTCAGCAGATTGCCCCCATTGCAAAATGTTCTTCAGGCCCTGGAGGGCTGCAGCAGTTGCAATTTCCATTTTAATCCCATTGAAAAGCTTGATAATTTTGATCTCAAGGGAACGAAGCGCGCAGCTTCTTATGATCCCCAATTAAACAAACTTTTACTCAAATTGCTGGGAATCGATTCTATTCCGGTTTTGCTTGAAAAAAATCAATCAGGATTTTCCATCATTAAAGGTGAAAAACAGATTATCCACTACATTCAACAGGCCTGTTACCTGGCCGACCCGCTCCTTTATCTTGATCGGCAAGGGCAGAGTTCTCAGGACGGAATTCCGGTTTTCAGTGAGACGGGAGAATGCTCGCTGAACATCGAGTGTGAGAAGGACGGGCAACAGAAATTACCCAATAAATCCGTCCCAGTGCATTAAACATATTGAGCCGAACCGGGGGCGACCAGGGTTATCCCTTTTGCAAGAGCCATGACAGATAAGCGCATGAAGTGTATTTGGTGTCCCGATGAAAAAACACAGGTTTTAATCAACAACCATTAGAGGAGGAGGAAGAATCATGGAATCGGAAAAAATAATGGACAGCATGTCTGCCGAACTTTCAGGGGCCCTTAAGGGGTTGGCGAAGGCCAAAACCATCGAGGAGAAAGTTGCGTACAGCCAGGTTGTCAGGAATCTCAGCGAATCCATGGGCGTTTTTCTCAATCTGGCCGCTGATGGAATGATGGATTATGATTTTGAGGATGACTGAAAAACGGGTCGACGTCTCTGGCTTCACCGCTTTCGACCGCCTGGTCGCAACTGTCCGCGAAAGTGTGGATATGAACCGAATAATCTATCAGCTCCTCGATCTGTGATTGGTGGTTTGTCGGCACGTATCTGTTTTCCGAATGAAAATCTAAAGTCTTCAAGTTTGCCATTGTTATTTTGTTATTGACGCGCGACACTAAAGCGTGACATTATACAGTCACGCTTTAGTGTCTCTACTTGAAATATACGATGTAACAGTCTGTTGTAGCCTTGTTTTGTAATGGGGTGAGTATGTCACAGGTTGTGCCTGTAGAAGAATATGACCTGATCGCACGGGTCATTACTGAACATCCTGAAGGAATGAGAATCTCAGCGCTTGAGAAATCCTTGTCTTTTCATTTACCTGATATCAACAGGCGAACATTGCAGCGTCGTCTGCAACGACTTCTGGAAGAAGGCCGCATCGTCACGCAAGGCGAAAGTATTTCCCTGGTGTACAAACCTGCCCCTGCTGGTATCACTGCCCAACTCACTGCCCCTAAGCCATCAATAGCTGCTGTTATGGAGTTGTATGTTCCGGTTTCGCCGGAAGGGAGGATTATCCGTGATCTTGTGCGCCAGCCCCTGATGCACCGCAAGCCGGTTGGATATCAGCGCGCATTTCTGGAGGAGTATGAACCCGGTGTTACCTTCTATCTCCCCGCGTCCTTGCGTGCCGGGTTTCATGAAATGGGGCGCACCCCGGCTGATAAGCATCCTGCCGGAACCTATGCCCGAGAAATTCTGAACCGGCTTCTGATTGATCTGTCATGGGCCTCTTCCCGGCTGGAGGGAAATACCTATAATCGTCTCGATACGCAAAATTTGATTGAATTCGGACAGGTTGCTGCCGGCAAAGATATCCAAGAAACCCAGATGATCCTGAATCACAAGGCCGCCATCGAATTGCTGGTGGAGTCAGCCGATCAGGTCGGGTTCAATTCGTTTACCTTTCTCAATCTGCATGCCATTTTGTCGGAGAATCTGCTTCCTGATGACAACGCAAGCGGACGGTTGCGCCGCCGACCAGTTGATATTTCAGGGTCAGTGTATCATCCGCCGGCCATGCCTCAGGTTGTGGAAGACTGTTTTCATCTGCTGCTGCAAAAGGCCGAAGCAATCCCTGATCCCTTTGAACAGGCCTTTTTCGTGATGATGCAACTGCCGTATCTGCAGCCGTTCGAGGATGTCAACAAACGTGTCTCGCGACTGGGAGCCAATCTCCCGCTGATTCGCAATAATCTGTGTCCTCTCTCGTTTGTCGATGTGCCGGTGCAGGCCTATGTGGATGGCATTCTGGGGGTGTATGAATTCAATCAGGTGGACCTGCTGCGGGATGTGTTTACCTGGGCCTATGAGCGCTCATGCCAGCGCTACCTGGCTATCACCCAAACCATGGCCGACCCTGACCCCTTACATATCCGCTATCGGGAGGCCTTGATTCAGGTGGTCCAGACGGTGGTTCGTGGCGGCAAGAATGAATTTTTAGAGGATGTCAGGCAGTTTGTCGATCAAAATATCCCGGAAGATGACAGGGATGTTTTTAATAAAATGGCACTCGACGCTTTGCGCAACCTGCACGAAGGCAATGTCGCCAGGTATCGTCTGAAGCTGTCCGAATTTCAGGCATGGAAACTCAAGCGCGATCGGCATGATTTATTAACCAAGGAATAGAAAAGTTTGTGAGGAAAATAATTTATCAGCACAATAACTCCTTGTAATCAATCTTCTCATGTTATAATATTGTTGAAACAGTGTCGGAGGTGTAAAGATGAGAACAGTATTGCGTAAGGTTGGAAATTCACGCGGGGTGTTGATACCTGCCGCCTTTTTGGCGGAGTGTGGTGTCGGCACGGAAATCGAGATGCGGCAGGAAGGCCGAGGGCTCGTTATTGAGCCGGTCAAGACCGTGCGGCTTGGGTGGTTTGACGGCTATCAGGCTGAAAATGAGATGGATGCGTGGGAAGAGGAGATGACGCTCACACCCGTTGAAAGTGAGGACTGGCAGTGGTAAGGCGGGGCGAGGTTTATTGGGTGAATCTTGACCTGACCGTGGGGTCGGAGATAAAAAAAATACGTCCGGCCCTGGTGGTTTCTCCTGATGACATGAATGCGGCGTTGCCCCGAGTGATTGTCGCCCCCATTACCAGCAAGGGACAACCGTTAGGATGCCGACCTGAGGTCGTCCTTGACGGCAAGTCTGCCCGGATTTTACTGGACCAGGTGCGCTGCGTGGACAAGAAGCGCCTGGCCGGTAAACTCGGGGAGATTGAGCTGGCCTTGTGGCACCCGATTTTGCTGGAGATGCTGGCGTGAGTATTTGTGGGGGAAGAATATGGGAAGTGTCCCTGGTTTTTTCATTAGTAATAAAGGCATGACTGCATGACTGCACCAAAAGACAAAGAGCAATTGGAAAGTATACTCCATGGTTTCCACGGTATTCCCTTTAAGTCAGAGCTCGAAGCAATGTCCGATATTGAACTCGCTGAATTGCAAAATAATCTTCCTACAAATTCTCCTGGGACGAAGCTCATCGAAAAGGAGTGGCAAAGAAGAATGCCAAGCACTCCAAAGAAAGAATGGCATGAGCGTATTTTATCAAAAGTTTCAATTTCGATTCTTAGCTCCCTTCTGGTGGCATATCTTGTTTACCGTTTCGGGTGGAAATAAAAGCGTGGCAAATAAACACCATTATAACCCCACAAAACATTGGCAAAGATATTTTTAATCTCCTTGAAATTAAGATGATTTCGCCAACGAACTGGTCTAGCTGATCGCGTTTTTACCTATTTTTATTGGTTGCTCACGGGAGCTGTCGGCTTACCCGTGGCCTCATGGGTCATGAGGGCAAAGACATAAAGGCATTATTATCCGATACCTCCTTAGCATATAGGACAAGAATATGAAACTGTATACGAATTTTAGTGAGTTCAATCGACGCATTACCGATGCTTTGATTCCAACGTTCCCCGCCAACGTAGAGGCGTTAGAGTCTGACGATGGTAAGCTACTTTTTCGCGGTCCAATTCCACTTGCTGATTATCCAACACACATCGGCACCCATGTTGCGGTTTCGCTTGACAAGGAAGTCAGGGTTGCATTAAGCGAGGCATTACCTGCGGATCGTGAAGAGATGATGGAAATCTTGATCAGTAACCTTGGGACACAAGTTCGATCCAAATATGACCCAAGCAAAATCGGACCTTTTGCTCTCGACGTCATTGGCAACATGAACATTCTCCGTGGCTAAAACATTTGTAAGTCAACCTACAACAGGTCAAGGCAGAGAAGTAACCTACTTATTTTAAGAGTTATTCAGACGACTGACACTGCTTACCTAAGACATGAGGAGATTTGATGCGCATATCTACCATTTTACCAATGCTGTTTTTCTTTTTGCTCCAACTACTTATTATTCAACCGGCGATTAGTGCCTCATCGGTCGTTGAGATTACAGGAGGAGTCCCTGTTGAGGTACCAGCTCCTCCTGGTTTTGTTGAAGGTCTGCGAAGTATCGGTGAAACGATGACTGCGCCAACTAATCGTTTGCTAGCTCTTTTCCTCTTGGAGCCAGAGCTCAAGCGCATGGTATCGGGAAAATCCCATAGAATGACTAGATACTGCATGGCGCAAACATCGCGAAAATTAGAATCAACTAACGTGTCCGCCCAAGACTTTGTCAAGCTGCGAAAAACACTCAAACTCCAACAACGAGACTTGATCGAAAATTCTAAGAATGATGGCCAGATGTTATTAGATACTATGTCAGAAAAATTGGGTCGGCAGTCTCATGACCCTAGTTTTACGATAAAACTTGGCGAAATGTTGCCGCTTGGTGTGTTTCATGAAACGGACACCTCCATTGGCATTTCTGCATATACGAAAGTCTCGTCCGTTGTTGATGGCAAAACAGTAGAAATACCTATGGTTTCTGCGTGGACTACTGTTTTAGTCAAAGGAAAGGTCGTTTATTTCTATGTCTATAGTGAATACAAATCAAAGGCCGATATTGAGTGGACACGCTCTGTATCTCGACAGTGGGTTTCATCAATATTAAGCCTTAACAAAAATCTTGACCAGCAAAACGTAACAGACCAACTCACATCAAAAAAACCGAAGCCTGCTACTGAACCTGCTAATTCCTCAACAGAATCTTTCAATAATGTTCTGAAAAAAGCAGAATCTGGAGATGCAGTAGCTCAATATAGCATTGGTTCTATGTACTTCAAGGGTGAGGGAGTACCTCAGGATAACAAGAAAGCGGTGGAGTGGATTGCAAAAGCCGCTGAACAGGGACTTGCCGTGGCTCAATATACCCTTGGTTCCATCTACTCCAAAGGTGAAGGCGTAGCTCAAGATAAAAAGAAAGGAATTGAGTGGTACACCAAGTCTGCTGAACAAGGATTTGCAGCAGCCCAATTTAATCTTGGAAACAACTATTACAAAGGCGAAGGC
>CAITDH010000349.1 GCA_903891045.1 uncultured Desulfobulbaceae bacterium
ATCCGGATGAAAAAGCAGGCGATTCTTGAACCCTCCATAATGAAATGCCCTGGCTATACCGATCGCACCCATGGCATCAAGCCTGTCGGCATCCTGGACAACCGCCAGTTCGGGAGAATAAAATGCCGCAGGATGATTACCTCCTTTAAAAGAAATATGCCGGATAATCTGAACAACATGCTCTATAACAGAAGGTTCCGCATTAATAGATGCAAGAAATTCTTTCGCCTTTTTTGGACCAACTTCTTCGTCGCCGGCATGGAATTTTGAGTCTGCAATATCATGAAGTAAGGCTGCCAATTCGACAACTAACTGGTCAACAGGCTCTGTACGGGCAATCAGTATGGATGTTTGCCATACCCTTTGGATGTGCCACCAATCATGACCCTTCTCACCATAAGACAGCTCTGATTTTACGTACCCGATGCATTTATTAATTAAGGTTTGCTGGTTGCTGCTCATAGCCATAAAAAAACTTTGGTCGCCCGGTTTAGGACAACCAAAGTTAATAAACAATCCTCAAAATCCGTCAGGAAATGTTGTTCAGGATGATTCTTCCAGTCATTTTTATTCTTCCATTGTACTCAAATCTCCATCCGGAAGTCCAAGCGCCCGCGACTTTAGAAGCCTTCGCATGATCTTACCGCTTCTGGTTTTTGGCAACGCCTCTGAAAAAGTGATCGCCTCAGGACGTGCTATTTTACCAAGATGCTCTTCCATATGAATCATCAGCTCATGCTCAAGTTCCTTACTTGGCTGGAAAGTGTTTCTTAAAACGGCTGTGATGTGAATTGCATTGCCCTTCAGATGATGCGGCAACGCGATGGCTGCTGATTCCACGATAGCAGGGTGCCTCGCCATCACGCCCTCAATTTCGGCAGAACCCAACCTGTAACCACTCACTTTAATTACATCATCATTCCTGCCAATTATCCAGTAATAGCCATCACTATCCTTCTTTGCCGAATCTCCGGTATGATACCAGCCCTGTTTCTGGAACTTGGCCCAGTAGGTATCGATAAAGCGCTTTGGATCGTTGAAAACTGATTTTGCCATTCCCGGCCAGGGGGTCTTGATGACAAGTGTTCCCTCTTCACCAGCAGGTACTTCTTTGCCAGAATCATCCACTACAGCAAGATCATTCCCGAAGAATGGCTTGGTTGCTGACCCAGGTTTTAAAGGGGTAATAGGCAGTGGTGCGATAACAAAACCGCCAGTTTCAGTCTGCCACCACGTATCCATGATCGGACAGTTACCGCGTCCCACTACCTTATGAAACCAGTTCCATGCTTCCGCATTAATTGGTTCACCCACCGATCCAAGAAGCCTTAATGAGCTAATATCGTTGCGATTAGGCCAAGAATCTCCAAATCTCATCAATCCACGGATCGCCGTTGGGGAGGTATAAAGTATATTGATTCCGTATTTTTCGACCATTTTCCACCATCTGTCGGGATAAGGGTGGTTGGGAGCACCTTCGTAAAGCATAAGAGTGGCTCCGTTGATCAGTGGACCATACACGATGTAACTGTGCCCTGTGATCCAGCCCGGATCTGCAGCACACCAGTAACGGTCTTCCGGTTTGATGTCAAAGACCATCCGGTGTGTGGTAGAAGTATACACGCTATACCCTCCGTGGGTATGAACCAGCGCCTTGGGCCTTCCAGTTGAGCCGGAAGTATAAAGCAGAAACAGCATATCAGAAGAGTCCATCTCCTCTGTCTCACATTTATAGGAGGCTATCGGAAGAGCCTTTAGGTCGTGATACCAGTAATCCCTGTCATTTTCCATGTAGACATCGACTCCTGTTCGTTTGATGGTTATGCATATCTCCATGGTAGGTGATAATTCCATTGCCTTATTCACCACGCTCTTCATTTCAACGACCTTTCCCCTGCGGTATCCACCGTCTGCAGTAATAACCACCCTGCTATTGGCATCATTGATACGGTCGGCCAGCGCTTCGTGACTGAATCCGCCATATACCACACTATGTGCGGCCCCAATCTTGGCAC
>CAITDH010000350.1 GCA_903891045.1 uncultured Desulfobulbaceae bacterium
GGTGGTCAGAGCGAAGAGGATCCACCCGTTCCCATTCCGAACACGGTCGTTAAGCTCTTCTGCGCCAATGGTACTGCATGGGTGACTATGTGGGAGAGTAGGACGCCGCCGAATTTTTTATATAAAAAGCCCCAATCAGTTCGCCTGATTGGGGCTTTCTTGCGTCTGATACTACGGAGTTGTTTTCAAAATCAGAAACCTTTCTAGCCTCCCTTTGCCTTCTGTTTACCTCCCTTTTCTTGACAGATTGGTAATTTCTGTATAATTGGGAAATCATCAGCAAATCTTGAGACAGTTTGGAATAAAAATTGTAAATACTACTTAACTTTGATTCTACAGAAATAGGGTGGGATCAGGGGTAGGAATATAAACTATCAATCAATAAGGAAGAGAAAATGAGAAAGAAGATTACGATTATTGGGGCAGGGAATGTGGGGGCAACGGCTGCGCACTGGGCGGCGGCCAAGAATCTTGGTGATGTGGTTCTCCTCGATGTGGCGGAAGGGATTCCTCAGGGCAAGGCCCTGGACCTATTGCAGTGCGGGCCGGTGGAAGGGTTTAACTATCGGGTAACGGGAAGCAATGATTACAAGGATACGGCCAATTCTGATGTGGTGATTATTGCCGCCGGGCTTGCCCGCAAGCCCGGGATGTCCCGGGATGATCTGCTTGCCATTAATGTCTCTATTGTTAAGGCTTGTGCGGAAGAGGCGGTCAAACATTCACCGGATTGTGTCTTGATCGTGGTCACCAATCCTATTGACGCCATGGTGCATACGGCTTTCAAGGTGACCGGCCATCCCAAGCAGAAGGTGATCGGCATGGCCGGGGTGCTTGATTCCGCCCGTTACCGCACGTTCCTGGCCGAGGCCATAGGCGTGGCCCCACGAGATGTGAATGCCCTGGTCATGGGGATTCATGGGGATAACATGATGCCCCTTGTTCGCCTGGCCAATGTCGCAGGTGTTCCCATCACTGATCTCTTGTCTGCGGAGAAAATAGCCCAGATCGTCGATCGGACCCAAAAGGGTGGAATTGAGATCGTCAATCATCTGAAAACAGGTTCGGCCTTTTATACCCCAGGGCTTGCAGCGGTTGAGATGGCCGAGGCCGTGCTTACGGATTCACAGCGGGTGCTGCCTTGTGCGGCCTATCTGGAAGGTGAGTTCGGTATAAACGGTTATTTCCTTGGGGTGCCGGTGGTGATTGGTGCCAAGGGTGTGGAACGAATTCTTGAGTTTAAGCTAACCAGTGAAGAAAAGGCGGCTATGGCCCTGTCAGTGACAGCGGTCCAGAAACAGATGGAAGCGACAGGGATTTAACTGCCGTGTCTCAACTATCTGGTTGCCTGTCTTTAAACAGCGGGAGGCAGGATGCAATAGGCCGTCCTTTTGAGCTGCTGATGGGGCGGCAATTGTCGCCGCTCGACTTGCTTCCCCATGCTGATCTGCGTGAAAAGCTGGTTGAACTGGTTCTCTATGGACAACCAACAGGTCTTGATGCTGAAACTGCCACCCAGTTTCAGCATCTGCGGACAGCCCTTGAGGACAAGGCGGTTGAGGACGTCCGGATTGTGGTCTTTGGCGGCGGCACCGGGCTCTCCAATCTTATTGGCGGCGATAGTCGTATCGCGACTTGGCCCCGCAAGCCCTTTGTCGGATTGAAAGAGCTCTTTCCCCATACCCGTTCTATTGTTTGTGTGACGGATGATGGCGGTTCTACTGGCGAACTGCAGAAAGATCTTCCTTTGATCGCTCTTGGTGATATTCGTCATGTCTTGCTTTCCTCTATCCAGTCAGACAGGCTTCAGACTCTTTATGGCCTGACCTTAACTCAGGCTGTGGAGGTGGTCTCAGCGCTGTCATCTCTTTTTAACTATCGCTTCAATCAGAGACCTGATACCGCAACTACGCTTGTGGGCCAGGCTGGTGTTGATCTTCAGTGCCTGCCATCGCCCATGAGTGAAGCGCTGGCAGGCCTAGTTACCCTCCTGTTTACCGATCCTCGCCTTTCGCCTACCCTCTCCAGGCCACACTGCCTGGGCAATCTTATCCTGGCTGCTGCTATTTATGCCGAGATCCCGCAAGAGATCACCAATGACGAGCTCATGGCAGGTCGTGAGCTGCTGGCGGCCCCTCTGAGTCGTGGCTTGGGTGCCCTGTCCACGATTCTTGGAGCGGGGGAACAGGCTGTCCTTCCCTGCACCTCTACTCAGGCCCAGTTGAGTGTCCTTTACAGTAATGGGGTACAGGTTATTGGTGAATACAAATCAGGATATGCCCAGCGTGGCTACCCTGTAGAGCGTGTTTTTGTGGAATTCTGTCAAGAACCTCATGTGGATTCTGATGTTCTGGATGCTATTGCCCAGGCAGATATTCTGATTATGGCGCCAGGTAGTCTGTACAGCTCGTTGATTCCCATTTTTCAGGTTCCTGGGTTGGCCCAGGCCGTGCGAAAGAATCAGAAGGCATTAAAGATCCTGGTTTCCAATCTCTGGGTGCAGGCTGGAGAGACGGATCGGAGTATGGGGGATGTCGAGCACAAGTTTCATGTCTCTGATCTGCTCAGGGCCTATGAACGCAATATCCCCGGAGGCACAAATGGTCTTTTTGAGCAGGTGCTCTGTCTGTCGCTTAAGGATGTGCCTGCCTCGGTGCTTCAGAGGTATACAGTGGAAGGAAAGGTTCCTATTTATCTTGATCGGGAAAAGGTCAGGGCCCAGGGCTTTACTCCCATTGAGTGCGGCATTTTTTCCAGGACGGCATTGGCCGAACACGGTGTTATTCAACATGGCCCGAATCATCTTGCCAAGGTCATTAAAACCTTATGGGCCGTTTTTGATCATTTTAAGAGTTTAGAGCAGGGTTCTATTCACAACGAGGTCCTGGTCGATGAATCGGTATGGGTTTCCAGAGCAAGAGCTGAGCGTTCCACAAGCCGTTATCGGCTGATAGAACAACGATTGGTTGATCTGTCCCTAGAAGTGAGTGGGTGTGCAACGGCTCCAGAGCTGACTGGCAGAATTCAGCGCATGGTAACAGCCATTCTCTGGCGTCACCCTGATATTCCCCTTACCCATCTTGAGTCTGTGCGTGGAATTATCTGTGTTGAGCAGGAGTTGTGGCGACGTAATCAGAGATGGGATAGTGTTTTTTCTTATTATGATCCCGAAGATGGCCTGATCAAAATTAGAGAAGACCAGTTACAGCAGGAGCAGACTTTTGAGATCGCCTTTCTGGTGGCCCTTGGCCAATCTCTTCTGGGGAATTATGCCCGCCACAAAGAGATGAAACCCCTGAAGATCGATGGTATTGTTCTTGGTAAGGTGTATCATCTGCATCTGCTTCCGGTCATGCAGCGAACTTGCTGGTTCAGCGATCAGGAGCTGTCACGGTATCTGGAGCTTACCCGGATGTTGCCGGTGGAAAGCGATCCTTCCCATTTTACCAGGTTGATCAATGGTGACGAGGGGTTTACGCCGCCAGGAATGCTGATGGGGCTTAACTATGCCTGGTATCTGGATAACCGTTTTGCCAGTCATGTGGAGTACAAGATGGCGGTAATGAAGATTGCCCCCTCCAGTCTGATTCCCGAGCAGGTAAAGATGCTGGGCCGCCGTCAGCAGTTGGTGACTTTTTTTCGAGAGGTGGTTTTTCGTAACCCCTTGTAACAAAATAATATTATTATCTGGGAAAGTCCGATCACAAATTCCCAAAATCCGTGTCGTTTCCAGAATCCACTTAAAAACGACAAAACATTGTTCAAACAAGTGGAGCCACCTCTCTCTCCGGGTGTCCCTACCCAGTAGCGTCT
The DNA here is from genome assembly GCA_903891045.1 of uncultured Desulfobulbaceae bacterium. GTDB lineage: Bacteria > Desulfobacterota > Desulfobulbia > Desulfobulbales > Desulfocapsaceae > UBA2270. The sequence goes on from CAITDH010000350.1 coordinate 3,814, forward strand.
TCGTTAGTTCCTCTTATGGCAGAAAAGACAGCGATATTTGGGGGGATGGCCTTGGGGAAGGGGATACTCTCCTTCCGGGGCATGACATTCCATACAAAATTTTTCCGCCTCTTTTTTCTTCATGTCCTGGAAGCGGCTGTGGTTTGCATCTTTTGGCAGTTTTTTTGTGGTCTCTTTCGGGGCGTTGAACAGGAAAAAGAGAATAGCTGCGCCGACGAGGACAAAGGCGATATTCAGATAGAGCGTTTTGATCTTTCTATTAGGGGTTGTGGCCATGGTTTTCGTTCTGGGTGTTGTATGAAGGATCGATTGAGAAAAGGGGTTAAACCGCCATTTCCAGTTTGCTGAATTTGATTAAACCACATCGCAGCCCCAGAGTCACGAGTTCTCCAGCAATGATATTAAAGAAGGGACTTGTTCCCGTCCAGTCTGCCATGCGGCTGTGCAGCCGGTGCTTACGGGTCAGGCCTGCCATTATTGCAGAGTTGTGCTCAGGATCAATGATGGCGCGGGCCGCTTCCTCACCGGAGACGATGGCCGGGTAGATGCCCTCGCCGGTCAGTCCCGAGGCCAGCCCTGCGGCATCGCCAATGAGAAAGATCCTACCAAACCGCCAGCCCTGATAATCATAGTTGATATAATCGGCCCTGGCCTGCTCCCTTGCAAGGGAAAATCCACGGGTCCCGGCCCAGGCAATCAGACCTTTTTTCAACTGCTGGGCGGGCATCACGGATCTGGGGACATAGGCGCCAATGGAGACGGTATTGGCATGGGGAAAGATCCAGCCATAGCCGTTTCTGAAAAACCGGCTGTTCAGGTGCCACTCCATTTGTTGCAAATCGCCGTTGATTTGATAGTTGATGCCGATGCCCATCTTGTTGCTCGTAAGTCCCAGATGTCTCCGTACCAGCGAGTTTGAGCCGTCTGCCCCCACCAGAAAGTCAAAGCTGATCTCCTGCTTTTTCCTGCTGTTTTTCTCTTCAATAATCAGAGTCTGCCCTTTGATTTCCTTTACCTGCCAGCCGGTCATGATCTCGGCCCCGACTGCCATGGCCTGCCTGGCCATATATTCCCCAAGTTTAACCCGATTGACCGTGGCAATGATCGGCGTCGGCTCTTCAATGCGCACCTTCTGAAGGCGGGTGATGATGTGCTGCACCGGGAAGGACTTTTCGGCAAGATCTTGCGGTACCCGGCTGATCAGGCCGCCCCAGGTGATCCCACCGGCACACACCTTGGCCCCGATGCTCTCATGCCGTTCAATGATCAGGGTCTGGATGCCGTGATCAGCAAGCATCCTGGCGCAGGCCAGACCACCAGGACCCGCGCCGATAATGACCGTATGAAAATGCATGGCTATTCGACGTCCAGATCTATGGGGACGGATTTGCGTAGATGCAGCGGTTCCGTTCTTTTCGCCCGCAGTCGGATGTTGAGCATCTCCACAAAGACTGAGAAGGCCATGGCAAAGTAGATATAGCCCTTGGGAATATGGAAGGTGAAGCCTTCACCGATCAGGGCCATGCCCACCAGCAGCAAAAAACTGAGGGCGAGGACCTTGACGGTGGGATGTTTCTCCACAAAGTCGGAAATGGCGCCGGCCAGAAAGAGCATCACCCCCACGGCCATGACAATGGCGGCGACCATGATTGCCAGCTGGTTGGAAAGTCCGACCGCAGTAATCACCGAATCCAGCGAAAAGACGATATCCAGGATCATGATCTGGATGATGGTCGGCCAGAAAGAGGCGAATTTTTTATGGGTGGACTGTCCCTCAAGGGTATCTCCCTCCAGGCTTTCATGGATCTCCATCGTGCTTTTGGCAAGCAGGAACAGGCCGCCACCGATCAGGATCAGGTCGCGGCCGGAGATCCCGTGGGCAAACAGAGTGACAAAGGGATGGGTCAGGCGCATGATCAGGGTTATGGAAAAAAGCAGCCCAATCCGGGTGAGCATGGCCATGGCCAGACCGATGGTTCTGCCTCTGGCCTGCTGGCCTTTGGGAAGATGGCCGACCAGAATGGCAAGGAAGATAATATTATCGACCCCGAGAACAATTTCGAGCGCGGTCAGGGTGACCAGGGCCATCCAGGTTTCAGGGGAAGTAAGCCATTCCATGTGGTTATCCTTGGGGTGAATTTAGGGTTTTTGCCTTTTAGGAGCCGTTAAGAAATAACTATTATGATTTTATCTATTTCTTTACGGATCGTTATGCCGTCCATGACATAACAGTGAGCTAATTATCTTTTGACAACGGCTTGCTGAACCAGAAGGCGGTCCAGTTGGTTGGCAAAGGATTGTCGATTTTTCTGGCTCAGGGGCGCTGGCCCCCCGGTGTCGATGCCGGATTCCCGCAGTTCAGTCATGAAGTCGCGGGCCGAGAGCCGTTCGGCGATATTTTCTTCCCGCAGCATCTCACCCCGTTGATTGAGCACCAGGCAACCCTTGCCGACTGCTGCCGAGGCCAGGGGGATGTCATCGGTAATAACCAGGTCGCCTGGCTGCGTCAGGGCAATAATCCGGGTATCCGCCGCATTGAGTCCAGGGCTGACCTGGACCCTTTTAATATAAGAGGATTCCGGAACCGTCAACGGACGATCCGCTACCAGTGTCATCCGGGTCCCAGTCCTGTCCGCAGCCCGGTACAGGATCTCCTTAATGATTCCGTGGCAGGAATCGGCGTCAACCAGAATATGCATGTATAGGGTTCCTGACAAGATGGGTTGATGAGTGTTGTCCCTGTTACCGGAGGAGAAAGGGGAGGGGATCACTAAAATGCACTTTGCGATTTGCTGCCATGTCCTCCCAGTTGAGCTCTTCTATCCGCTGATCTTCCCGTATCCAGGCGAAACTGATATGCAGATGCACGGGAATAATGGTTGGTAATCATAGAGGGTTTTTCTCAAAAGATCACGATGAAAATAAACCAGACGTCCCCAGCTCCCTGGGCCTGCCCAGCGTCACCACGTTTCTGCTGCCTTCCTTCCTCACCAGGTATCCTTGCTCTTCTCCCTGCCTCCTTGGCAATCCCTTAGAAAACAAAGTGCATCCCCCCATTCTCCCGTGTTGACATTGCTCAGGGGGGGGGGGTATAGTTGTCGTACAATTACCCAGAATAAGGTCCAAAAACCCTTTCCCGGCCTCGTGTTTCCTGATTCAGGATCATGACGAAACGACTCATCATGCAAGAAAGGATCTCTTCTCTTATGGGCCTGGTGGAACGGTAGGGGCCTCTGCCCTACGAGTACGACCGGTTGCGTTTCTGTATGTCAACCATCATGAAGTCCATGCGCGCCGGCGTTCAGCCGCGAGTATTTCTCGGGAACTATGTTGTAGTGGGAGCATAAATTCTTTGAATCAAAAGAATCAAAAAAAAGTTCATTTTAACGGACGAATAGTGGTCTTGGGTTTTGGTTCCATTGGTAAAGGGGTATTGCCTCTTATCTTTCGTCATATTGAAATACATCCGCAACAGATTTCAATCATTGCTGCTGACGAGTGCGGCAAGGATATACTGGAAAAATTTGGAGTGTCTTTTCACCTTCATGTCATTACCCGTGAAAATTATAAGGCCCTTCTTGAATCGTTCTTACATGAAGGTGATTTTCTTCTGAACCTTTCCATTAATGTGGGCAGTATTGAGTTGATAGAATTTTGTGCTGAGAGAGGCCTCTTATATCTGGATACCTGTGTGGAGGCGTGGGAGGGTTTTTATACCGACGCGTCACTTGAATCTTCACTGCGATCCAACTATGCCTTGCGTGAAGGAGCTCTTCGGCTTGGGAAAAAGTATAAGAATGGCCCGACTGCCGTTATCACCCATGGTGCCAATCCAGGTCTGGTGTCGCATTTTGTTAAACAGGCTTTGATGAATATGGCCCGTGATAGCGGAATGACGGAAGAAGTTCCAACTTCCCGTCATGATTGGGCGCTTCTGTCTCAGAAGCTGGGGATAAGAACCATCCATATTGCCGAGCGGGATACGCAAGTGGCTGTTCCCCGTAAATTGCCGGGGGAATTTGTCAACACCTGGTCAGTGAATGGCTTGATTGGTGAGGGGTGTCAACCAGCAGAGATTGGCTGGGGCAGCCATGAGAAGTTTTTCCCCGACGATGGCGCACGTCATGGATTTGGCTGTCAGTCGGCCATATTCCTTAATCGTCCGGGTGCGGCAACACGGGTGAGGAGCTGGCTGCCCCTGGCCGGTCCGCAGATTGGGTATCTGATTACCCATAATGAGTCGATCTCCCTGGCCGATTATTTGACGATTGGTTCAGGGGAGAGTCCTGAATATCGTCCCACCGTCCATTATGCCTATCATCCGTCCGACGATACAATGCTTTCTCTCCATGAACTGCAGGCGTGTAATTGGCAGACCCAGGAAAAGTTGAGACTGGTCTCGGAAGAGATCGTATCTGGCATTGATGAGTTGGGAGTGCTGCTGATGGGGCATAAAGATGGCGTTTACTGGTATGGTTCGCAACTCTCCATTGAAGAATCTCGTGAGTTGGCGCCGCATAATTCGGCCACGTCATTACAGGTGGCAGCAGGGGTGCTTGCCGGGATGATCTGGGCCATACGCCATCCGAATCGAGGAATAGTTGAGCCCGAGGATATGGATTTTGATGAAGTCCTGGCAGTTGCTTGCCTCTATCTGGGCGAAATGGCAGGGGTGTACAGTGACTGGAATCCGCTGCTGAATAGAACCGGAATTTTCCCGGAAGATATCGACGAAGAAGATGTCTGGCAGTTTAAAAACTTTCGTGTTCTGTAGCTCGGAATAACATTAGAAAACCATTTGAACTATGCTTATTACCGAGAAGATTTCCGTATTCGTTGCGACGCATAAATTAGCCAGGGCGACAACGGGTTGGGGTTCATGGTTTGTGAGCAGTTGGGTCTATGATGACTGCTTGTATCCATTAGCCATTGCCTGGTTAGGCCCGTTACAAGGGGGCCTTATCATGGCCACCATTGCCATGGCCTTCACTTTTGTTTGGCTGAAGGCGATTGTCGCGAGTGACAAGGACTGGTTTAGCATGGATACCATGCACCGAATTCAGCGCATTGTTTTCTGGATAGTTCGTGCCACTGGGCACATCCCCTTCGTTAGGAAATCATGGGTCGATAAGGTTGAAACTGGACTTACATTTTTGACCTTCAATATTGTATTCGACCCGATGATTACAACTCTTTATTTCCGCCGGGATGATCATTCAAGGCAGCTTACCCAAAAAGACCTTCATGTTTTTCTCGGGAGTGGGTTCGTATCAAATCTTTACTGGACTCTTAGAAACTGGGGCTTGGTCTATTTGCTGAAAACCGGATGGATGTACGTTTTTCACTGACAAAACGCCTGTATCCTTTCGTATCACCACTTCCATGCGTCTACTCTGTGAGGCTTCGGTCTATTTTTTCTCTATATCAACAGCCAGACAATCAAGGATAATTTAGAAAATGTACACATCACTGCAAGAGGCAAAGGAAGAGATCTGGAAACGTTGGAACGATGCCGATTTACAGCGAGAGGTGCTGAAATATATCGGGGAACTTCCCGAAAAATTTGGGCATGAACCTTTGGCTGTCTTGGCCCGCCCAGTGGCGACCCCGAACTTTGAATTCTATGCTTTTAAAGAAGTTGCTCAGCGGGCCAGTTTATTGCCGCTTTGTCATGGATTTCTTGGTGATAAACTCTGCTCAGGGAATTCAGACAAGCTTGCTCTGGGTAAGCTGACTTTCTTTCACGGCAAAGGAAGAAACAACGGCGATAAAACAATATCCCGCAATATAATTAACTTTCACACTGAGGACGGTCAGCCATTTAAGGACGCGAGAACTGCATGGGGAGAAGAGTTTGTAACTTTTCATCACCGGATGCTCTCGGCAGAATTGCCAGGTGTTGAATTAACAGATAACACCATATGGTTAAACAAAATGGGAGGCAAACCGGAACATTTTTATCCTCGGCTGTTAGCTCTTTTTGTTTGCCATGGCGTTCTCTTCGAGAATTTCCACAGTGAAGGCCACGAAGCGGAGTTTAACCATCAAATTGTCCGTCCTGCTTATGAAAGGGTAATCAAACACTTCGGCATTAAACCACTGATTGTTCCTGTCGTTCCCATTGAGAGAGAACGAGAGCAATACTGGACCTGGTATCCTGGGCATCTTGAGAAAGAGGTAACGGCCCTGCTTGATAGCGCAAAATAAAAAATGAGGGGGAAAAATTAGGGACAGAAAAATTAGGGACAGCGACCGTTTATTTTGTTTTTCTTGGCCTACCAACGGGCAATGCAGTCAACCTTCTGCCGATAATGCCTTCAATTATGCTGATGAAAACCTCATCCACGCAAGGCCGTCCTGTCTTTGTGTTTTGAAACAGTGTGGACGTCATAACAGGATTTTCTTTTTCATCCAAATACTCCCGCCAGTCCTTGACACTCTCTGGAAGATAGCAGTCATTATAAAAATCGGGGACAGACTCCGATTTCCCTATCCCCTGAAACGAGCTACGCGGCTTTAATCTCTTTCAAAAGTTCCGGGTGATGTCCAAGAATTTTGAGCAGCAGTAATGTCGCCTTGCTTGGTTTTCTGAGTCCGCGTTCATATTCTGAAAAGGCGTTGACCCCACCGCCAAACAGGGCTGCCGCCTCGGATTGCTTCAAGCCCAGCCGTTTGCGGGTCGCCCGCACGAAGGCGGCAAGCTGCGCGTCAATACGCTCCATGGCCGCCGTTGTTTCACGACTGAAACGATCCGCGTCTTCAGAGGTAAGGAACTCGCTTTCACCGCAAGCATCGCAGTACCAACCGGGCATAGCCGCAATGGTGATGGTCTCGCCCTTGTACTGCTCGCTAAGGTCTCTGGTGGCAAACGTCATGGTCATGGCCCCGCAGGAGCCGCATTGTTTGGTTTTCATCGCTCATTTCTCCTTGAACTGGATGACCACGGCCCCGGCTCGCAACGTCACCTTGACGTAGGCTGTTTGCCCATTCGGACAGGGCGCGTGATAAACGTCCTGCCACAGGGTGTGGTCGTTATGGGTGGTCATGGATTTGTAAAACATGGTACTGGTCATGGTCAGGATCACGCCGACCGCCTCATCGCCGGTCAACCCCATGGCCAGCGAGTTGAAAAGAGCCGTACGGGTGAATGATGCCTTGCCACGGGCAGCGACAGCGGCCTTGATCTCGGCAAGGAGGTAATGAGGTTTGATCTTTTCCATGTCTTCACATTAACGCTTTCGGTTAATTTTGGCAAGGAGAGAATAACTGAATAAGTTAATATTGGCACCGAGTGGCTGTCAACATAGCCCTGCGAATACGCAGGATGTTCTCAGAGAAATTGGTTGTCGCGTCACCACGGGAGAAATCGGGGTCGGTAAAATTAGGGTAAAATTAGGGATAGCGACCGTTTATTTTGCTTTTCTTGGCCTACCAACAGGCAATGCAGTCAACCTTCTGCCGATAATGCCTTCAATTGTACTGATGAAAACCTCATCCCCGCAAGGCCGTCCTGCCTTTGTGTTTTGAAACAGTGTGGACGTCATAACAGAGTTTTCTTTTTCATCCAAATACTCCCGCCAGTCCTTGACACTCTCTAGAAGATAGCAGTCATCGGAAAGAACAGGGTCAGCATCCTTATAAACATGAGCCCCGGCGCTCGACCATTTGTGCCTATCCACTATTTGGGCCCGATGGTTGTTGCCCCTGTTACCGGAGGAGATAGGGGAGGGGATCAATAAAATGCACATTGCGGTTTGTGGCCATTTTCTCCCAGTTGAGCTCTGCTGTCTGCTGATCTTTCTTTATCCAGGCGCAACTGATATGCAGATGCGCGGGGACGGCACTTGTTGCGGGTGGCTGGCTGATCGTCCCCAGAATGTCACCCTTGTTGATATAAGAGGAAGAGTTCAGATCAGTGTCGAATCGTCCGTGGCCATAGAAGGTGTGCAGTATCACGCCTTCCTCCTGGATCTCCGGGTGTCGAATATAGAGGGTTTCTCCCAGGAAATCACGATGAAAATGAACCGGCTGGCCGGGGAGGATGGCCGGGATCAGCATCTGCGGCAGGATATTGCTTATTCCTGTTTCAATATTCTGGGTCAGGTAAATGTCAATCCCTTCATGGGGATGACTTCGTGACTTTGCGCTTGTGCCCCACCATTGGATGGTATCGTTGAACAACATGCCGGGCAGAAAGAGAAAGCGCGAGACTGGTTCCAGGTGATTCAGCTTCACAAACAGTCGGAAGAATGAGTCTGGCGGCAGGGTTGCAAGGAGCGGCGCTTCAGTAATCCCCTGTCCTGAAGAAACAAGGGCCAAAATTATTCCCCGAAAAAAGAGGCCAAGAGGTATTCCCGGTTCATGCGGGCCACATGACGGATGGAGATGGCCTTGGGGCATACCGCTTCGCATTCCCTTTCATTGGAGCAGTTGCCAAAACCTTCCTTGTCCATGGCCATCACCATGGCCATGGCCCGTTCCTTGCGCTCCGGCTGGCCTTGGTGTAAAAGGCTCAGTTGCGAGATCTTGGCCCCGGTGAAGAGCATGGCAGCCCCGTTGGGACAACTGGCCACGCAGGCCCCGCAGCCGATGCAGGCTGCCGCGTCCATGGCCAGTTCTGCGGTCTGCGAGGGGATGGGGATGGTGTTGGCGTCTGGCGCGCCGCCGGTATTGACGGAAATATAGCCGCCAGCCTGGATGATCCGGTCAAGGGCCGAACGGTCGATCACGAGATCTCTCTTCACCGGAAAGGCACGGGAGCGAAAGGGCTCGATGACCAGGGTGTCGCCGCTTTGAAAATGGCGCATGTGCAGTTGGCAGAGGGTGGTCTCGGGTTCCGGGCCATGGGCGATGCCGTTCACCATGGCCCCGCACATTCCGCAGATCCCTTCCCGGCAGTCGTGATCAAAGGCCACCGGCTCCTGGCCCTGCAACGTCAGGTTCTCGTTGAGGAGGTCGAGCATCTCCAGAAAGGACATGGCGGTGGAGATGTTGTTCAGGGAGTAGGTCTCAAAATCACCGGGGGCATCCGTATTTTTCTGACGCCAGATCTGAAGGGTAAGGTCAATGGTTTTCATGGGGAATTATTCCAGTTGCCAATCAGGCATAGCTTCTCTGGCTGGGGTTGATATTCTCAAAAAGCAGTGGCTCTTTATGCCTCACTGGCGGTTCATTACGACCTTGGTATTCCCAGACGGAGACGTGGGCGTAGCGGGCATCGTCACGTTTGGCCTCCTGTTCTTCGGTCTGACTTTCTTCCCGCAGGTGGCAGCCGCAGGATTCCTCACGGGCCAGGGCATCACTGAGCATGATCTCGGCGCATTCGATAAAATCAGCAACCCGTCCGGCCCGCTCCAGTGACTGGTTCAGTTCGTTGCCGGTACCGGGAACACAGACCTGGCTCCAGAAGGCCTCGCGAAGCTCAGGGATTTTGACCAGCGCCTGTTCAAGGCCGGCCTTGTTTCTTGACATCCCGCAATGATCCCAGAGCAGTTTACCCAATTCCCGGTGGATGGTGGCCACCGTCACCTTTTTACCGGTGATCCTGCTGTTGTTGCGCAGCAATCGCTCAATTCGGTCATAACTGTTTTTCTGGGCCTCAAGAAATCCGACATGCTGGGGGGTGACATAGCCAAGGGAATTGGTGCTGAGATAATGGGCAATACTGGTGCCGATAATGAAATAGCCGTCAGCCAGCCCCTGCATCAGGGCGCTGGCGCCAAGGCGGTTGGCGCCATGATCGGAGAAGTTGCATTCGCCGATGGCAAAGAGGCCGGGGATGGTGGTCATCAGATTGTAGTCCACCCACAGGCCGCCCATGGTGTAATGGACCGCCGGGGCGATCAGCATCGGTGCCTGCAAGGGGTCGCAGGCGGTGATCTTTTCATACATCTTGAACAGGTTGCTATATTTTCTGAGAATGACAGCCTCACCGTCCCGCTTGATGGCAGAGCAGAAATCAAGATAGACCGCCATCCCTGTTTCTCCCACGCCACGGCCTGCGTCGCACTGTTTCTTGGCATTTCTCGATGCTACGTCCCGGGGAACCAGATTGCCGAAACGGGGGTATTTCTCCTCCAGGTAATAGTTCCGTTCATTTTCAGGAATGGAGGCCGGATCGCGCCGGTCGCCCACGATTTTGGGAATCCAGACCCGGCCATCATTGCGCAGGCTTTCACTCATGAGGGTGAGTTTGGACTGATGGTTGCCCTGGGCCGGGATGCAGGTGGGGTGGATCTGGACAAAGCAGGGATTGGCAAAACCGGCCCCTGCCTTCCAGGCGCGCAGGATGGCGGTTGCATTGGAGGCCATGGCGTTGGTGGAGAGGAAATAGGCGTTACCATAGCCGCCGGTGGCCAGGATGACCGCATCGGCGGGATGATTTTCCAGGTCGCCGTTGATCATGTTGCGGGTGACAATGCCGCGGGCGCAGCCGTCAATCACCACCAGCTCCAGCATCTCGCGCCGGGGCAGCATGGTCACCCGGCCAGCCTTGATCTGCCGGGAGAGGGCGCCGTAAGCCCCGAGCAGCAACTGCTGGCCGGTCTGGCCCCGGGCGTAGAAGGTACGGGAGACTTGGGCGCCGCCAAAGGAGCGGTTGGCCAGCGTCCCGCCATACTCCCGGGCAAAGGGTACACCCTGGGCCACACATTGATCGATGATGCCGTTGCTGATCTGGGCCAGCCGGAACACATTAGCCTCGCGGGAGCGAAAGTCGCCGCCCTTGATGGTATCATGGAAGAGGCGGAGGACGGAATCGCCGTCATTCTGGTAATTCTTGGCGGCATTGATGCCGCCCTGGGCGGAAATGGAGTGGGCGCGCCGAGGGCTGTCCTGGATACAGAAGGTGGTTACCTGATAGCCTTGTTCGGCAAGGGTTGCGGCGGCAGAGGCCCCGGCCAGACCGGTGCCGACGACAATGATCTTGAACTTGCGGCGGTTGGCCGGGCTGATCAGGCCACTGGCCAGGCGGTGATGATCCCATTTCTGGGCCAGAGGGCCGGACGGGATGTGGGCGTGAAGTTCCATGGTTGTTCAGAACGGGAATGGGTTAGAGGCCATCAAAATTCCACCCCGAAGATCAGCAGCAGGGGGATGCCGCCAGCCACAATCAAAAAAAAGATGGGAACGATTGTGGTCATCCGGGCGATGAACGACGAATAACGGGGATGACTCAGGCCCAAGGTCTGAAGCAGGGACCAGATCCCGTGATGGATATGAATCGCCACTACCGAAAATGAGAAGATATAGAGAAGACCATAGCCGGGGCTGCCAAGCAGGGTGATAACAGTTTTGGCGATAGGAACATCCTGCGGGCCAAAGGAAAAGCCAAAGAGGTGGATAATGATAAAAGAGAGGATTAAAAGGCCGGAGTAGGGCATAGTGCGTGCGGCGAAAGGCAAGGAAATCCAACCATTTGCGCCGGGGATTGCCTTGGCGCAAACGTCGTCGATGGAGTTGGAGGCAACCCTGACCGATATCCTGTAGGGGACAGGGCGGGCCTTTCGGTTCTGGTAGAAGAGGAACAGGCCGGTGGAAATATGAATGACAAAGAGGGAAAAGAGTCCAATTTTGAAGATGCTTAAAAAAAGCATGTGACTGTGCAGTTGTTCGGCGTAGTCTTGAAAAGCTGCGCTGCCCAGGTACAGAGTGGTATTGCCGGCGATATGGCCAAAAAGAAAGAGAAGCAGCAACAGGCCGCTTACGGCCATAATCCATTTTTTACCAATGGAAGAGGTGAGAAATCTGAAAAACCACATGGCCGTCCTGGATGGATGATGGGAAAAAGATGAAAAACCTCTGCAAAGGATAAATGAAAACCAGAAAAAAAAGGAGGTTTTTTTGTTGTTGGGGGATTTTTTTAAACTGACACCGCTGCTGCGGCTGAAATATCACGATTCGATCACCGATGCCGTGGCCGATCTGGGCCAGCCGGAAGAGATCGGTTATGCGTTCACTGGCTTTCAGCAATACCTGTATCAGCAACAAATCGTTGCATGATAACTATAAGTTATTTTTTAGAAGTCAATATATTGCAGGAGCGCAGGGAGTAATGGCCGAAATGAGGATTTTGTGTTTGAAAGATTTCAGATAAAATGGTATGAGCTTCCCATGTAATTGGTGGGGCTGTTATAGCCCTGTTTGATGTTAAATTATTTTCGGTGGAATGTATGAGTAGCCCTGATGGCTGTAGCGGCCCGACTGTGACTCAAACTGTAACTCAAAACGAAGACGAAGACCCTGGCGCGTGGTGTTGTCGTTGCGTGGCTGTTATTACGAACCGTTCCCTCCTTTGATTATCTGAACGACGGTTCGCCTTCAGCCGCTTTCTTTGCTTGCGGCCTTCTATGAGGTGAACCATGAAAATTCCTGCCCTTGCTTTTCTCAAGAGGGACCCAAAACCCCTCAACAAAAATACTCGCTCTGTTACCCACGACGAACGTGGTCTCATTGATATCAGTGTACTTCCTCAGTTGGAAGCGCTGGCCAGACTCGAAGCTACCGCCCAGGGGCTTGATTCGGAAGAGGCTGCTCGCCGTCTGGATGAATATGGTCTGAATGAGCTGGCCTATGCCGAACGCTTGGGATTCTGGGCCGATATCTACCGCCGCCTGCGCAACCCCCTGAATATCCAGTTGTTGCTGATCGCCGGAATCTCGGGAGCGATCGGAGAACTTAAATCGACCTTTATCGTCAGTGCCATGGTTGTTTTGAGTGTCGGTCTCTCCTATATCCTCGACCGTCGTTCCGGCCATGCCGTGGAGACGCTGGGTAAGCGTGTGCAGTCGCGCAGCATCGTGCTCCGGGATGGCCAGAAGGTCGAGGTTCCAATCTCCGAGATTGTGCCTGGAGATATTGTGCTGTTGCAGGCTGGCTCTATCGTTCCTGCTGACCTGCGTCTGCTTTCAGCCAAGGATTTCTTTGTCAGTGAATCAGCTTTTACCGGTGAGTCCATGGCCGTTGAAAAGTCGGCTCTTGCTGAAACGTTTCATGGTCAAAATGCCACAGAACTCACCAATATCTGTTTTTACGGCACCAATGTCACCAGCGGCACGGCACATGGCCTGGTGATTAACACCGGGATGCGGACCGCTTATGGGGCTATCTCCGAAAGTCTTGCCGGTCGAAGCGAGGAGACCAGTTTTGATCACGGCGTGCGTTCCTTCACCTGGCTCATGATCAAATTTATGATGGTCATGGTCTCGGCCGTGTTTTTCATTGTTGGACTGACCAAGGGAAATTGGACCGAGGCCCTGCTCTTCGGCCTGTCGATTGCGGTCGGGCTTACCCCGGAAATGTTGCCGATGATCGTCACCGTCAATCTGGCCAAAGGCGCGCTGACCATGGCCAAGAAGAAGGTTATCGTCAAGCGCCTTCCCTCGATCCAGAACCTGGGCGCCATCGATATCCTGTGCACGGATAAAACCGGCACCCTGACCCAGGACCGGGTTGTTCTCGAACAACATCTGGACATCACCGGTCACACCAGTGAAGATGTCCTGACCTACGCCTATCTCAACAGTTATTATCAGACAGGCCTGCGCAGTCTGATCGATCGCGCTGTGCTCGACTATGCCGTGCTGGACGCCGAGGCCAACTGCCGTCTGGTGGATGAGTTGCCGTTTGATTTTCAACGGCGCCGCATGTCGGTGGTGGTGGACTATGAGAGTGATCACGTCCTGATCTGCAAGGGGGCGGTCGAGGAGATTTACGAGTGCTGCAGTCACTACCAGATCGGCGATGAGGTCTTCCCCCTTATCCCCATGATTCGTGACAACCTCTTCGAGGAGGTGGATAGCCTCAATAAGGACGGGTTCCGTGTCCTCGGGGTTGCCTATCGGGAGTTTCCCCTGGCCAAGACGACCTTTGCCACTGCCGACGAGAGTGAACTGATTTTGTTGGGCTATATCGCCTTCTACGACCCGCCCAAGGTTTCGGCCCTGGAGGCGATCGAACAGTTGCTGGTTGCTGGTGTTCGGGTCAAGGTGCTGACTGGCGATAATGCCCTGGTCACCCGCAAGGTGTGCCGTGACGTCGGTTTTACGGTGGGGAATATTGTCACCGGCGCGGAACTGGCCGCGTTGCCCGATCTTGATTTCCAACGGGTAATTGAAGAGGTGGACGTCTTTGTCAAGCTCAGCCCGGCGCAGAAGGAGCAGATCGTGCGGCAACTGCGCGGCAACGGCCATGTGGTGGGCTTCATGGGTGACGGCATCAATGATGCCCCGGCCCTCAAGGCTGCCGACGTTGGCATCTCCGTGGATTCCGCGGTTGATGTGGCCAAGGAGGCCGCCGATATCGTCCTTCTGGAAAAAAGCCTTCTGGTTCTTGAAGAGGGGATCATTGAGGGGCGGCGTGTTTTCGCCAATATCGATAAATATGTCAGGATGGGGGCGAGTTCCAACTTCGGGAATATGTTCAGCGTGGTCGGGGCGAGTTATCTGTTTCCCTTCCTGCCGATGCTGCCGGTGCAGATCCTTGTCAATAACCTGCTCTATGATTTTTCGCAGACCGGCATCCCTACTGATAATGTTGATGAAGAGTTGATCGCCAAACCACTGAAGTGGGACATCACCAATACCAAGCGTTTTATGCTGTTTATCGGGCCGATCAGTTCCATCTTTGACTACGCCACGTTCGGGCTGATGTGGTATTTCTTTGGTTGCCACCTTTTTAACGATCCCAACACCTCGGAGGCTTCCAAAGTGGGCTTGGCCCAGCTCTTCCAGACTGGATGGTTTGTGGAATCTCTGCTGACCCAGACCTTGATCGTCCATATCATCAGGACGAAGAGGATTCCTTTTTTCGGCAGCAATGCCTCCTTCCATATGACGATCACCACCCTTGTCATTA
>CAITDH010000351.1 GCA_903891045.1 uncultured Desulfobulbaceae bacterium
GACCGGCAATGCGGATGCCCTTGGCGAAATCGAAAACGGCATCCTGTCTGATAACCATGGGGAGGGGCACCGGTTGATCCGCGAAACTGAAAAAGATGTGAGGCACAGGTTCAAGCCAAGGCTCAAGGCAGAAATGGGCAAAGGGTGGAAGAAAGCTTTTAAGCACTGGATCTCAGGGGCCGGGCTTATTTATGTCGGGACAAACATCAGGGACCTGATCAAAAACACACATGACCAGGTGTTTTTTTATGACACTGGAACAGAATGTGGCGGTGATGGAAATACTGGGGCACTATACCGGCTCGACAGGTACAAGATCAAAAAAGCACTTTCGATAACAGGTGAAAAGTACGACAAGACCATCGGGGAAATGCAACGCAACGCCTCCTACGGTGGGCGGCTTGTGGTCTATTTTTATATCGGGATAGATGCGCTGCTGGACATGCTCCAAAACGAAAAGGCCAACACCATCAAATTTGTCAATGCCTCGGTCGCCATTATCGACACCTGTAGCGGCAGCGGGTCCGATGCGTTTCTCCACAAGCATACTTTCTCACTGCCGTTTATCAGGGAAAACCTGTTTTTTGAGAGGTCGGTCCATTACAACTATACCTACGAAGTGTGCGGGATGTCATCCGACTGGTGCGACAGTACGTTGCCGGAAGTGCTTTTTGTAGAGGGGCCGGCACCTACCAAAGTAGCGGTAAGCCCTCTCAATGCCCATCTTGGGGAGCAGGCAAAGTTCGATGCCACCTTCAGGTCGGGGAAATGTACGTTCGGCGACATGGACATCAAAAGGCACCGCAATGTCAACTATGTCAACAACTTCCCATGTGGGAACAAGTGCAACGATTGTTCAACGTTTTGGATAGACTAAAACCAAACAACATGAAATCACAAAAAAAGTATGCCAACATTGTATTTGTCCGCGATTCGGAAGCAGATGAACCGCTCGAAATTCTCAACAACCTCGGGGTGGGGGCAGCGGTGGAATATTTGGCACAATGGGACTTCAACGAATACTGGGACATCAGTGACGGGCCTGGAATGGGCACCAGCGACAGGAGCGCCGAGCACAACGGCTACCTGTTGACCTACAATACGCGGCTTGGCTATATTGGGTTGGAAAAAATAATCGACCAAGGCCATGCAGAGCAATGAGTTCATGAAAAGGAACGCGGACCGGAGGATCTGTGAAATCAAGAAAAAATACCAAAAACAGTTCGTCCATCCGTTCTATGGCATAACGTTCCTCTCCAGCAGTTACCAAAAACTGCCCAATGGCTATTATGCCATTTATGACAACCCTGGCCAAATGGGGTTCACCATCGGCAAGCCAATTTGAGCGAATGGCAAATGTCCCAACAAATGCCACCTCAAATGCTGTCTCAAATGCCGCAGCAAATGTCACCACTTATAATTGTTCCCTAAAAATCAATTTATTATGAAATTCACGGTATCAAAAACCCCAAACGGCCATATCCACCTGTGTATCGCCGGACGGAACTTTTATTTGAACAGGTCCGAAATGGAGGGTATCCTATCGGGAAAGAAAACCTGTGCCGATGATGGGGCAATCCTCAAGACAGACCCGTCCACAATGGTTTTTTATCCAAATATTTACTGCTACCACAGGCCAACCCAATCGGCCTA
>CAITDH010000352.1 GCA_903891045.1 uncultured Desulfobulbaceae bacterium
ATGTAGGTCGGACTTCAGTCCGATAACGGCGGTAGTATCAAACCCCGCTGTCGGACTGAAGTCCGACCTACTCCTGTGGCCAATATCTGGCAATTCAGCAATTTCCGAATCCCTAAGACTGCAAACCACGAGCCAACCAGTGCCTGCGGAGGTCGCCTTCGAAGCTCCTTGGCATTGAGTGTGGTGACCGGTATAACCGGGAGATTTTCGGCAGTGTCGGTCGTTGTCAAGAGAGGTGATCTCCCCGAAATCAGGGAGATCGGAAATGGGGTTATATGTGACCACCGGTTAAATGCAACCATTTTTGTAGGGCCGTCAGCAACTCCCTTTCACAGACTTTTTTATCAATTTATTCACGAAAATCAGAATGATGGGTGGCAGGATGATGAGTATTATGGATATGGCATAAAAACTGCATTTATAAAAGTGTTGAACAAGAAGCATCTGTTAAGGCGACTGATGAGACTATTGTTTTCTTTGGTTCTTCAGTTAATTTTTTTACTACAAACTTATAGAGAGGATTAACCGCTATGAAAAAGAGAAATGTTTTTATCCCCTATTTAGTCCTTCTTCTGTTGGTTGCTCCCCTTGCGGCCTGTTCACACAAACACGAAAGTAAGGGAGAAGTGATTCAGAAAACAACAACGACGATCGAAAGGCCTGTAACTGAAGAGACGCAGACCACCACTACCACGACTGAAAGGAAATAGTTAATCGGGTCAAGCCTGCTCAAAGTTCATCTGCTTACGGGCAATGGCTCTGCGGAATTCCATTATATGGGAAAACAACATCTGAAAGCAGTTTTTATAGTGATGAAGTGTACGAGGCGACAGTGAATAATTTCATAAAAAAAGGAGAAAGTCATGAAAAAAGTAATACCATTTGTATTCACATTGGCCGTTCTGGTTATGCCATGCGCGGTCTTTGCTCAACAGGCAATGACGACGGTCAACACGAGCACGACAACAGAAACCGCGGGGACGATCAGCGAGTTTAGCCCTGACACCTTAGAGGTTCGCTCAGAAACCAGTTCATCGCCGACGCACTACAGTTACACAAAAAGCACAACCTATGTTGACGACACGGGTACGCCCGTCTCCATGGAGACTGTTAAGTCCGGTCTGCCGGTGACGGTTTACTACACCCGCGAAGGTGATCGCATGGTCGCCAACAAAGTGGTAGTGCGGAAAACCACGACGAGAACGATCCAAAAACCCGCAATCGAAGAGCGGACCGAGACCAGGACGAGGACGATCGAGACTAAATAAGGTAGCCGAACCAGCACAAAGTTCAGTAGCCCGCAGGGAATTTCCCTGCGGGCTTTTCATCTTTGGTGGACGAAACGGCGTTTGATTGATCGCGGCAACTACTCGGCAGGAAAAGGAGTAGTAGGAGGAGTATATATGTTGTTGCCCGTATTTATTGTCGTTTGCCGGCAGATAAATCTATTGAGGTTATGACTATGTCAGATATAAAGGCCGAAAACCAATTTCGCCTCGCCAACAGCGAACTGAAGCAGCGAATCGCACTGCTGGAAGAGACATTACGGGAAAAGGAAAGGGTTGGAGAAGCACTGCAAGATTCCGAGAAGCGCTACCGACGGCTCTTTGAGTCAGCCAAGGATGGTATCCTGATTCTTGATGCCGATACGGGCAAGGTGGTTGATGTCAATCCTTTCCTGATGCAGTTGCTCGGGTATTCTTATGATGAATTCTGTGGGAAATATATCTGGGAAATCGGTGCGTTCAAAGATATTGCCGCGTCCAAGGACGCGTTCAATATTCTGCAAGATAACGAATATATCCGCTACGAGGATTTGCCGTTGGAAACCCACGATGGGCAGCCCATAGCCGTGGAGTTTGTCAGCAATGTTTACCTCGTTGATCATAGTAAGGTGATCCAGTGCAATATCCGTGACATCACCGCCCACAAACTGGCCAAGGCCGAGCGCATCCGGTTGATGGCGGCCATTGAGCAGGTCGGAGAGGCCATTGTCATGACCGATGCCCAAGGGATCATTCAGTTCGTCAACCCGGCCTTCAAGCGGATGACGGGCTACCGTGGCAGGGAGGTCATCGGCCAAAACCCGCGCATCCTCAAGAGCGGCAAGCAGGACGAGCTCTTTTATCGTAATCTTTGGGATACCGTCTCCAATGGTAAAACCTGGGCTGGCCAGATGGTCAACAAGCGCAAGGACGGGTCTCTTTACACCCAGGAGGCGACGATTTCACCAGTTCGCGATGCCTCGGGCCAGATCACTAATTATGTGGCCGTCCAACGGGACATCACCGACCATCTCCGACTGGCGGCCCAGTTTCAGCAAGCCCAGAAGATGGAGGCGATTGGCCTGCTGGCGGGGGGTGTTGCCCATGATTTCAACAATATGCTCAGCGTGATTCTCGGTTATGCGGAATTGGTTCTGCTCAATGTGGATCTGGGCCAGTCACTGCGTGCCAACATTGAGGAAATCATCAAGGCAGCAAACCGTTCTGCGGATATAACCCGGCAATTGCTGGCCTTTGCCCGCAAGCAGACAATTATTCCTGTGGTGCTTGACTTGAACCGGGCAGTGGAGAGTATGCTCAGGATGCTCAAACGACTCATTGGTGAGGACATCGATCTGGCCTGGCTGCCCACAGCAGACCTGTATCAGGTCAAGATGGACCCTGTCCAGGTCGATCAGATCCTGGCCAATCTTTGTGTCAATGCCAGGGACGCCATTGCCGACGTCGGCAAGGTCACGATCGAAACGGGAAATGCCGTCTTTGACGAGACCTACTGCGCTGATCATCCTGGGTTTATCGCAGGAGAGTACGCGCTGCTGGCCGTCAGCGACGATGGCTGCGGCATGGATAAGGAGACCATCGGCCAGATTTTTGAACCGTTTTTCACGAGCAAAGATATAAGCAAGGGAACCGGTCTGGGGCTATCCATGGTCTATGGTATTGTTAAGCAGAACAACGGATTTATTAACGTCTACAGCGAACCGGGACTAGGGACAACCTTCAGAATTTATCTGTCCCGGCATGTGGGTCCAGCTATTGATATTCACCGGGAAAAGGCTGCAGAAATCCCTCTCAGCTGTGGCGAGACAGTGCTGCTGGTGGAGGATGAACCTGCTATTCTGGGTATGGGTAAAATGATGCTTGAGCAATTGGGATATAGGGTGCTGGCCACAGATAGGCCGGACGAGGCTATCAGGATGGCCGAGGAACATGCGGGTGAGATACAGCTTCTCATCACTGACGTTGTCATGCCGAACATGAACGGACAAGATCTGGCAAAACGGTTACACTCCCTTTATCCCAGTCTGAAAATGATGTTCATGTCCGGCTATACAGCTGATGTAATCGCCCATCGCGGAGTACTGGATAAGAGCGTGAATTTCATCCAGAAGCCATTTTCATTGCGGGATCTGGCTGTCAAAGTACGGCAGGCTCTGAAAGAAGAGGGGATGAAGATTGGCAGTAAGAAGAGCTAAGCGCAGCACTAGTTGCCTAACAAGGACGAGTCTCTGAGTTTGGAAAAGAGACCTACCCGCAAACGGATAGCCACTTTGAGACATGATGAAAAAATCTGAAGACATTGCCGAGAAACTTCTTGGCGTACCCTATGAATCATTGGACAAGCTCACCAAGAAAGTTGTCCAGCATATTGCGGGACGAAAGCACATTTCCAGAAACATTGCCAAGGAGTCTGAGGCAAAGCCAACTCTGGGTCAGCGCGCAGCAGATGCGGTTGCGACTTTCGGAGGCTCGTGGACATTCATAACTATCTTTGCTGCTATCATGGTTGTCTGGATTGGCTTGAATTCGTTTATCCTGATTAAGCACGATAAGGCTTTTGATCCCTATCCTTATATTCTGCTCAACCTGTTTCTCTCAATGCTGGCCGCCATTCAGGCACCTATAATCTTGATGTCGCAGAACAGGCAGGCAGAAAAAGACCGGCTCAATGCGGAACATGATTACGAAGTCAATCTAAAGGCCGAACTTGAAATCATCCTGCTGCACGAGAAAATGGATTTATTGAGAGAGAGTCAGTGGCGTGAACTCTTGGCCATCCAGACGGAACAACTCAAGTTGCTGGCGGATTTGAAAGAGAAGAAGATCGCGGCTGAATGAGGCTCAGCTGCTTGGTATGCGGCTTTTGTTTTGTAAGCGGTGTTGGCAAACATTGGTTCAGGTGGGGAAACAACCTCCTTTGGACACGACCCATCAACCATGAGATCCTGTTTGTGAGATTTATGACATTCTCCTTGGTTTAGTTTTGCTGGATACAGAACAATATCATGGTGGCGTTAAGCCGCTGTAAAAAATAACATGGCCATCTAAGTGCCCGGAGCGGCATAAGGAGCCGTAACGAAATAGATATAAATGGCCATGTTATTTCGTAACGGCTCCTAAGTTTAATTATTTTTCAATGTTATGTGAAAAAACTTTCAGCAGAGTTTCTTGTCATTTTGCAAAAGGCTCAAGAGGTTAAAAAATACATGAAAAATGGTTTTGCAGTATGGTCAAGTTGATGCGGAAATTGTTCGTGGGTGTTCTTCTGGTTCTGGCAGCACATTCGGCCTTGGCCGGCAATAATGCCGGGCAGGCCTTTTCTCTCTGGCCGGATACCGGGCAAACGAAATGTTATAATGATTCGGTCAGGATTCCCTGCCCGGCGGAAGGGGTCGACTTTTATGGTCAGGATGCGCAATACAACGGTCCGGTCAGGTCCTATACGTCACTTGCTGGCGGTATGGTCCAGGACAATGTCACCGGTCTGATTTGGGAGATGAAGGAACACATGGATAGCGTCGCCGATTACACAAATCCCCATGATGCCGATAATACCTATACCTGGTGCGATACCGATTCAAACATCAATGGTGGATATGCGGGAACCTGCGGCGCTAACGATACTACGGGCTTTCTCTCCGCCCTGAACATGGCAAATTTTGGCGGTCATAACGACTGGCGGCTGCCGACCATCAAGGAACTGGCCACTCTGGTTGATCTGAGTCAGTCTTCTCCGGCCATTGACCCCGTCTTTGCCGCCACCATCCAATCGTCCCATTACTGGTCATCAACTACCAACGCGGAGAACTCTCAATACGCGTGGCTCGTCAAATTCCCCTATGGTTCCAGTGATGGCCTCAACGGCAAAAAATCGTCTGACCATTATGTGTGTGCGGTGCGCGGCGGTCAGTGAACTTGGCAGGTTCTCAACTTTAGGGGCCGTTAAGAAATAACTATTACATTCATATCTATTTCTTTACGGCCCCTTATGCCGTTTGTGATTTGAGAATGTTATAGTTATTTATTTCCGACAGCTTAGTCCTTTCGACCCGGCAAAGGGAACTGCGGGCTTTTTCTCCTTCCCTGGAACGAGCGACACCGAATCATCTCTGGCCGATGTCTCAGTGCCTCTGCGTAAGGGTCTGTCTCCAAATAACATGGACAAGATTGTGCTCAGATTTGGGTTGGATTTGGTTACGGCGATTGAACAAAACCGCAGGCGTAGCAGAGCTACGTCGAGGATTTTGTGATTGAGTCGCAGCCAAAGATGGCCCAAAGATGAGATGCAAGATGTTCATGTTATTTGAGGACAGACCCTTAGTGAAAATGTAGAGAAGCTTAAACACAGTATGTAATTTGTTGCATAGCGACGAAATTTCTACAGGAAAAGGAGTATGAGTATGCAAAAGTCTCTCGTTATTGTCATGCTCGTATGTTGGCTGGTACCCTTAGCTGCTCAGGCGGCTTATGTTGACAATGGCGCTACGTTGACCGATACCGTCACCGGTCTGGAATGGCAGAAGGCGACCATGGGCCCTATGACCTGGAAACAGGGTCTGACCGCCGCCGAGAATTTGATCCTGGTCGGAAAATCTGACTGGCGTCTGCCCGATAAAAACGAGTTACGCTCTCTCGTAGACTACAGCCGCTATTTCCCAGCTATAGACCCGGTCTTTTCCGCTACCACTAAACCTTCCTATTACTGGTCGTCTACTACCTTTACGAATGGTCCTTATGGCGCGTGGCTCGTCCATTTCTATAATGGCAACGTCAACTACGACAATAAGTCAGCTGTTTATTATGTGCGTGCAGTGCGCGGCAGACAGTCTGGGACATTAGGGTATTTGACAACTCAGGTGCGTCCGGATCCTGTGATTCCTGATACCATTACCAGGCCCGGCCGAAAGGCTGTTGTCCTCACTCATGGTTGGAACTCCAATGTTCAGGATTGGGCGGTGGACATGGCCGCCAAGATATGTATGGAGGTGGGCGGGACGGTTCCGGAAACTGATCCGCTATTCCGGTATGCTAATAAACTCAGCAAATATTGCAGTACTCCGCAGTGGGACGTATTTGTCTATGATTGGAGGACGGCGGCTGATACCAAGGCGCCATGGAGCGCATGGGCGAATGCGGTCGAGTATGGGACGGCTCTTGGTATAACACTGGCAAAACAAGATTATGCCCATGTGCATCTCTTGGCGCACAGCGCCGGTTCCATGCTGATCGATTCAGCCAAAAACTGGTTGCAAAGGTTGCCAGGTAAGCCATTTCTCCATTTGACGTTCTTTGATGCCTATGATCCTTTCGCACAAATAAAAAATGGCGTGCAGCTATCTGCCAATGGCCAAGGTGCCGATTGGGTGGATAATTATGTCGATAAGCGACCAGTCGTTGCATTGTTCGGCACCACAGACATGGGTGGGACACAACTCCTGATGCCCTATGCCTATAACGTGGATGTTACTCAATGGGATATCAGGCCAGTGCCTGATGACCCTTATAGTGCAGCGCTGTCCCGCCACGCATGGCCGCATCTCTTTTATGCCCAGGAAACGTTTGTGCCCATGGCCTTTGATCTTGGTTTTGCACTGTCACGGGAGACGGGAAAGACGTTCCCCGGAACTAACAGACAGAAAAAAACAGTTTGCACCCTTCCGAAACGGATTGCCGGGACCACTACCCTGTCCTGTGAGAGCGTAAAACCAGTTCCTGACCTTGGAACAACTCCGGAGAAAATATATACCATCGGCGATACCAGCGTCGTGTTGAAGGAGGTAATAAAGTCGGTGACCGGGGTCGTGAATTTTATTAATGACCCTAAAACCGGACTTATTCAATATTGGACCTTTCAGACCGGCTCTCCCGTTTGGGCAAAGATGGAGCTGGATATCAAGGAGCCTGTCAACGCCCTGACCTTTGATTATAAATTTCTCTCAGCGACTGGCGCTGAAGGATATTTGACCGTCTTTGTGGACAATAATGTCGTTGGCTCTATTGATGAGCGTCATATGAAGTCTGCAGGGGCCCATGCCGGCAAGCGTATGTATATTGGCGAGCTTGAGCCTGGTATTCATGCATTAGCTGTTCGTGTTGATCCCTATACAACCGTTCAGAGTTCGGTGCAGCTGTTGGACCTCAAACTGGTATATGTGAAAAGAGAGGCAATATTTCCCCCGGAAATGTAAATGGCCTTCCGCCGCTCAGAGAGCACTGATGGAGGTTGAAAAAATGGACACCGATGTTTTGATTCTAAACATAAGTGTCAGAGTAATGTGAGCATTGATGGGTTATTGGGGAATGACCCCCGGTTCTCGGTTGTTTTGCGTATCTCTGGTGAAATAAGCTGAGAAGAGGATGTCCTATTCGGCAGTTTCTGCTTCTTGTCTGCCTTCAGGTTTGTCATTAGGGATTCGGAAATTGCTGAATTGCCGGATATTGGC
>CAITDH010000353.1 GCA_903891045.1 uncultured Desulfobulbaceae bacterium
AACGGTTCGATCATTCCGGTGGTTTCTGCCATGTGGCGAATCCACTTGTCGCTCTTGATGCTCATACGGGTCAACTCCTAAAGTGGAGTCGATTGTAAGCATCGCACTTCGCTGTCATTCTTGTTCGGCTGGGGGTTGGGTTGAATAATGGTCTTGTTTTTTGAAAGGCCAGCCTTCTTCTTCCATCTCTCTTCATGCATTTATTGGAATGCAAAGGAACTCTTCATGCAGATACACTATAAAAGAATTTTGCTGAAACTGAGTGGTGAGGCCTTGATGGGTGAAGATGCTTTTGGTATCAATACAGGTGTCATTAGTTATGTGGCGGATGAGATAAAAGAACTTGTGTCACTGGGGGTTGAACCTGGGGTGGTGATTGGCGCTGGCAATATCTTCAGAGGTGTTGCCGGGGCAAGCAAGGGAATGGATCGAAGCACGGCTGATAATATGGGAATGTTGGCGACGGTTATTAATAGTTTGGCCCTGCAGGACGCCCTCGAGAGGGTTGGGGTTGTTACTAGAGTAATGTCGGCTATTCCCATGCCATCAGTCTGTGAATCATATATTAGACGTAGGGCCACCCGGCATCTTGAAAAAGGTCGGGTTGTTATTTTTGCTGGAGGTACTGGTAATCCTTATTTTACTACAGATTCAGCAGGAGTGCTCAGGGCCTTAGAGATTGATGCAGATATTGTGATCAAGGCCACCAAGGTCGATGGTATCTATGATAAAGATCCGGTTGGATCATCTGATGCTGTTAAATTTGACCGTTTGACTTATGATGATGTGTTACAAAAGGGGTTGCGGGTTATGGATGCTGCCGGTATTGCCCTGGCTCGGGATGATAAAAAGCCAATTTTGGTGTTGAATATGAATAAACCAGGGAATATCCTGAAGGCCATTTGTGGAGAACAAGTGGGAACCTTGGTTACAGTTTGAGCTGATAACGGAGCAAGTATCAAGCGATATTAAGCGGGAGAGAAACTGATGAGTGATGTGTTAGTGGAAATGGATGACAAGATAGAAAAAAGCATTGAGGCTTTGAGGCATGAGTTGTCAAAAGTGCGTACGGGGCGAGCCTCTCTTGCCTTGCTGGAAGGGATTTCGGTGAATGCGTATGGCAGTGTCATGCCCTTGAATCAAGTCGGTTCCATGACCATCCCTGAAAGTCGAATGATAGTTATTGCTCCTTGGGATCCTCAGATGCTGCCCGCAATCGAAAAGGCCATTCTCAAGTCTGATGTTGGCTTGACCCCGGCTAATGATGGTAAGATGATACGTCTTTCTATTCCGCAGCTTACCGAGGAACGAAGGAAGGATCTGGTTAAACTGGTCAAGAAGATTGCTGAAGAAATTCGTGTAGCTGTGCGGAATATTCGTCGTGAGGCTATTGAAGTTCTGAAAAAAAAGAAAAAAGATAAAGAACTCTCTGAAGATGACCTGTTTAAGTTTCAGGATGAGGCTCAACAGAAGACAGATGTTTCCATGAAATTAATTGATACGATTACCGCTGCCAAGGAAAAAGAGGTGATGGAGGTATAGTTGCTGGAATATCGAATGGTAAAAAGGATTAATGTCCTTTTTGTTGATTTCTACTGCTTTCTGTTGTCTTTTACTACCATCCTTGTTCCCTAATGTCTGCTGATTTTTATGTCTCAACGTCCTGTTATTGATCCTGCCCGTATTCCTCGTCATGTGGCCATTATTATGGATGGAAATGGCCGCTGGGCGCAACGACGTCATCAACCACGTCTTTTTGGACATAAGGCTGGGGTTGAATCGGTTCGGGATGTGGTGGAGACTGCCAGGGAGATTGGGGTTAAGGTCTTGACTCTGTATGCCTTTTCTTCAGAAAACTGGAAACGGCCCGTTAGTGAAGTCAGTGGCCTGATGTCGTTTTTGAAGTCTTATGTTCAGGCTGAACTGTCCAGGATGTTACAGAATAATATTCGTTTAACCTGCATTGGTGAACTGGAACGACTTCCGGTGGAGGTGCGTGAGGTGCTTGATCATGCCAAGGATGAGACGGCATGTAACGATAAACTGGTTCTGAACCTTGCCTTGAGTTACGGCTCACGCTCTGAATTGACCAGGGCGATGAGAAAGATTGCGGCTGATTGCATGGCAGGGAATTTCAGTGTTGAAGAAATAGATGAGCAGTTGATCAGCAATTATCTGGATACGGCCGGGATGGTTGATCCTGATCTGTTGATTCGTACTGGTGGAGAGGCACGGCTGTCAAATTTTTTACTCTGGCAGGCATCTTATAGCGAGATCTATTTTACGGATGTGATGTGGCCAGATTTTCGAAGAGATACTTTTCTTCAAGCCA
Source organism: uncultured Desulfobulbaceae bacterium (assembly GCA_903891045.1). Lineage (GTDB taxonomy): Bacteria > Desulfobacterota > Desulfobulbia > Desulfobulbales > Desulfocapsaceae > UBA2270. The sequence goes on from CAITDH010000353.1 coordinate 2,333, forward strand.
TTGCCGATTTCCAGCAACGTGAGCGGCGTTTTGGCATGATCAGCGCTCAATTGCATAATGATTAACCGCCATGCCGGACATCCGGCGCATTCCAGGATAAAGGTTCTGGCCGGATTGACTGCATCTGGTCTGTGCTTTTAGAAAAAATATGAGTCGATTGATTCCAGGTCTGGCCCTTGCTGCCTGTTGGTTGTTCTTGCTTCTTTATGGCCCTTTTCTGTTGTTTTTTATGGTTATGGCCCTGGTGATTTTGATTGGTGCCCAGGAATATGCCAGAATGGCCTTTCCCGAAGAGGGTATCTTTTTTCGAGCTTTTTTTGCCGCACTTGCCCTGCTTCCCACCTTATGTGTTGGGTTTGTTCCGTCCCTTGGACTTACCGGCGGTCTCCTCCTTTCTTTTCTTCTCCTGACAATATTTATCCTTTATCGTTACAGCCAGTTGCAAGATGCGTTGTTGTTTTTCAGCCGTGCTTTCTTTGGTGTCAGTTATGTCGGATTTTTGGGGGCTCATCTGGTATTGCTTCATCAACTGCCCGAGGGCAGCAGTTGGATCCTGGTGCTTACGGCGATTACTGCCGGCTCGGATTCAGGTGCTTATTACAGTGGTCGAGCCTTAGGGAAACACAAACTCTGTCCGCGGGTAAGTCCCAATAAAACCGTGGAAGGGGCCATCGGCGGGCTTGTGGCAGGTGTTGTTGTGGCGGTGTTTATGACCCTGCTGTTGCGCTTGCAGGTGAGCTGGCTTTTTCTGGTGCCGGCGACAATTCTGCTGACTGGTGTCGGGATTGTCGGGGATCTTACTGAATCAATTATTAAAAGGGCAACGGGGACTAAAGATTCCGGGACCTTGTTAGGTGCCCATGGCGGTGTTCTTGATCGGGTGGATTCGCTTCTCTTTGCCGCTCCTGTCCTTTATTACCTGTTGTTTGTGTATCATGGCGTTTCCGCGGTGAGCCCATGAAGGCCCTGGCACTTTTGGGATCGACCGGTTCCATCGGCACGGGGGTGCTTGATGTGGTCAGGCAGTTTTCTGATCAGTATGCGATCGTCGGGCTTGCCGCCGGCAGGAATGTTGATCTGTTAAGTCGGCAGGTATTGGAATTTTCCCCAGAACTGGTTTCCGTTTTTGATGAAGAACATGCCGATCGCCTCAAGGCTCTTTTGCCAGCGAGCTACCATGGACGGATTGTTTGGGGAACAGAGGGTACTGCTCAGGTGGCAACCCTTGATGCAGCGGTCATGACCATTTCGGCCATCGTCGGTGCCGCCGGATTGCTGCCGACTCTGGCTGCCATCGAGGCCGGGAAAGACATCGGGCTTGCTAACAAGGAAACCCTTGTCATGGCTGGTAAGCTGGTTATGTCGGCTGCCAGGCGCAAGGGGATTCAGCTCCTGCCGGTGGACTCGGAGCACAGTGCAATCTTTCAGGCCCTGGAGGCTGGACGTAAGGAGGATGTGGCCAAGATTATCCTGACTGCCTCTGGTGGTCCGTTTTTGCATAAAAGAGCAGAGGAACTCCAGCAAGTCACCCCTGATCAGGCCCTTGCCCATCCCAACTGGAGTATGGGGAGAAAGATCTCTATTGATTCTGCAACCCTCATGAATAAAGGACTTGAGGTCATTGAGGCCAGATGGCTCTTTGACGTTTCAGTTGATTCTATCGAGGTGGTAGTCCATCCGCAATCCATTGTTCATTCCCTGGTGGAATTTCAGGATGGCTCGGTTGTGGCCCAACTGGGGATTCCGGATATGCGGATACCTATTGCCTATGCCCTTTCCTATCCTAAACGATTGCCCTTGGCCCTCAAGCCTCTGCAACTTTCCCAATGTGGTAATCTGCAATTTCTGGATCCCGATTATGCCCGTTTCCCGGCCCTGGCCCTAGCCTTTGATGCCTTGCGGCAAGGGGGCGTGATGCCTGCGGTCCTGAATGCTGCCAATGAAGTGGCGGTAGAGGCCTTTCTTGAAGGCAGGCTTTCCTTTCCTGGTATTGTCGCAACGGTTACCAGGGTTCTGGAGAAGGTGCATGGCGGCAGCGAAGATTCTTTAGCGGATATTCTGGCTGCAGATGCCAGCGCCCGAACCGAGGCCGAATGCCTTGTCTCTCAATTCAACCAATAAGGAACTGTTCCTGAAATGAATACTGTGGTCTCTTTTATCATTGTCCTTGGCCTGCTTATTTTTGTCCATGAGCTCGGTCATTTTCTCTTTGCCAAATTGTTCAAGGTAAAGGTGCTCAAGTTTTCTCTGGGTTTTGGCCCGAAACTCATTGGCAAAACATATGGCGAGACTGAATATCTGATCAGCGCTTTTCCGCTCGGTGGATATGTGAAGATGTTTGGTGAAAATCCTGATGAACAGGATGTCGCCACTGACGATCAACATGGCTCTTTTGCCCATAAGTCAGTGTGGAAACGTTTTTTTATTGTCCTGGCAGGGCCGGTATTTAACCTGTTGTTTGCCCTGGTCCTGTTTTGTGGCCTCTTTATTGCTATCGGTGTTCCTGATTCCAAGGATACGACCACCATCGGCCAGGTGAGCCAGAAATCACCGGCGGCACAAGCGGGTCTTCTGGTCGGGGATACCATTGAACAGATCAATGGGCATCCTATGAAAGGGTGGCTTGATGTTTTGAGCGGTGTCAAGGAGAGTGGCGGAAAACCGCTCACAATCCAGATCAAACGCGGGACGGAACAGATCCGTGTTGTCGTGACCCCGGCCATTGACAGCGTGAAAAATGTCTTTGGCGAGGTCACCGAGAAGCGCTATATGATCGGAGTGGTCAAGGCCGAGGCCGTGGTCTATGAGAAGGTGGGGATTGTTGCGGCTATCCAGGCGGCATCCGCCCAGACCTGGATGTATATCTCGCTGACCGTTATGGGATTTGTGAAGATCATTCAGCGGGTGGTCCCGATGTCGGAACTTGGCGGCCCTATTCTCATTGCCCAGCTTGCCGGGCAGCAGATGGCGGCGGGCTGGATTCATCTGGTCTTTTTTATGGGGCTGCTCAGTGTTAATCTTGGCATCCTGAACCTGCTGCCTGTGCCCGTGCTTGATGGCGGTCATCTCATGTTTTTGGGTGTAGAGGCGGTGCGGCGTAAACCTGTGTCCGAACGGGTGCAGATAGTTGCCCAGCAGATTGGCATGGCCCTGCTCGGTTCGCTCATGCTTTTTGTCTTCTATAATGATCTGTTCCGGATATTTACCAAATGAACGGTGCGCAGGCCATGGACGGCCCGGTGTCGCAGGCGCCAAGGACGGCGCAGGAGCGACAATTGCCCCTGATCCTGTCTCTGGACACGGCCAGCAGTTGCAGTTCAGTGGCCTTGACTCGTGGCGGTGTGACAGACGGACAGGTGTTGGCCTCCCTTTCCTTGAACGGCAATATAACCCACTCCCGACGTCTGTTGACGGCTATCGACTGGTTGTTGGCCGAGACCGAAACTGATTGGCAAGCCGTCGACGGCCTTGCCGTTAGTATTGGTCCTGGGAGCTTTACCGGGCTGCGGATCGGTATGGCTACGGTCAAGGGACTGGCCACGGCCATTCACAAACCTTTGCTCGGAGTCTCAACCCTTGATGCCCTGGCCCTCAACTGTACCGGTGGACAACTGATCTGCGCCGTGCTTGATGCCCGTAAAAAAGAGGTCTATACCTGTTTTTATCGTTCCGATCTGCAGGGGATTCCCCGTCGGATGGGTGCGATTCGGGTGGTGACCCCGCAGAGCCTGGTTGCTGATATTGAGCAACCCGTGTTGTTTGTTGGCGATGCCGTCATGGTCTATGGAGATTTCTGGCAGGAGTCTCTTGGTGTGAGGTTTGTAAGTGCCCCCAGGACGCTGCATTATCCGTGTGCCAGTGCCATTGGCCTGCTGGCAGGTGAGATGCTGCAACAAAATCAGAGTATTGAGCTTGCCACCGCAGCGCCTTTGTATGTGCGGGCATCAGATGCGGAGTTGAGCTTGGGGATTGGGAAATAATCAGGCAGATAAAGAGCTGAACCAGCAGGGGGCAGGATCATGATTGTGCGGCGGCAGACCCGGAAAATACAGATTGGCATGGTGCCAGTGGGCGGCGGTAGTCCCATTGCGGTGCAATCCATGACCAATACCGATACCCGTGATGTCGCCGCAACCGTTGCCCAGATCCATGCCCTTGAGCAGGCTGGATGTGAATTGATCCGGGTGGCAGTCCTTGATCTTGAGGCGGCAGCGGCCCTTACGCAAATTCGGGCGGCGATCTCTCTCCCTCTGATTGCTGATATCCATTTTGATCATCGTCTGGCCGTGGCCGCTATGGAAAATGGCGCCCAGGCCATCCGCATCAATCCCGGCAATCTTGGCGGCCCAGCCAAACTGGCCCGGGTTGTGGATGCGGCCAAGCTCCATCAGGTTCCGATCCGGGTCGGGGTCAACAGCGGCTCCATTGAAAAGGATCTCCTGAAAACCCATGGCTATCCTACCCCGGAAAATCCCACCGCCCTCATCGAGAGCGCCCTTCGTAATGTCCGTCTGCTGGAAGATCTGGGGTTTTATGAAATCAAGATCTCCATCAAATCCTCTGATACCTTGACCACGGTGAGCGGCTATCAGATCCTTGCCAAAAAAACCGACTATCCCCTGCATCTTGGGGTCACTGAGGCGGGCGGTTTGATTGCCGGCACCGTCAAGTCCTGCGTCGCCCTTGGTATCCTGCTTTATCAGGGGATTGGGGACACCTTCCGCATTTCCCTGACCCGCGATCCGGTGGAAGAGATCCGGGTGGGCTTTGAGCTGCTGCGATCGCTGAAGATCCGTGAACGCGGCCCGGAACTCATCTCCTGCCCCACCTGCGGCCGTACCCAGATTGATTTGTTTACCCTGGCCGAGGCGGTTGAGCGCTATGTGCAGACCATGAAGAAACCGATCAAGGTGGCGGTCATGGGTTGTGTGGTTAATGGCCCCGGCGAGGCCAAAGAGGCGGATATCGGTGTTGCCGGCGGCAACGGGGTCGGAATTATTTTTAAGAAAGGGAAACTTTATAAGAAGGTAAAAGAGGAAGAACTGCTTGCGGTCTTTCTTCAGGAATTAAAAATTATAGAAGAAGAGATATAGATGCGTTACTCACAGACTTTTGTCCCGACACTTAAGGAAACACCTGCCGAGGCCGAGGTGGTCAGCCACCGCTTGATGCTGCGGGCGGGCTATATTCGTAAACTGACGGCAGGGGTGTACACCTATTTGCCCTTTGGTCTGGCTGCCATCCGCAAGGTGGAGCGGATTGTCCGCGAGGAGATGAATCGCGCCGGGGCCCAGGAGCTACTGATGCCTATGGTCCAGCCGGCGGATCTGTGGCGGGAGACCGGGCGCTATGAGAAGTACGGGCCGGAA
>CAITDH010000354.1 GCA_903891045.1 uncultured Desulfobulbaceae bacterium
AGCTTCTTCGGTACCAAATCGACGCTGCCATTCTATAAGAGAAAGTTCTGGCATCTTCATAACGAGACCTCCTTGTTGGGGTTGGTTTCTTGGTCTTGTTAAGAAGATAATCATTCAACTGAAAATAGGGCAGAGCCATATTAGCTTTTGCCTGTTGTTGCGCGGCGTTTGCTTACGATATGTTTCTGTTTTAACGGGAGAATCGGTTGACGGGTAATAAATTGGCAAAGCTGGCCAGCTCAAACAGAAAAATGGCGAGACCATCGGTTGCGGCCTCTGTGTCCGCACTGGGCGGCGGGGGCGGCATCCAGCCGCTGCCTGCTTCGCGGGAGGAGTGTGCGGCGTGCGGCTGGGATCAGGTGGATGTGGTGCTGGTCAGCGGTGATGCCTATATCGATCATCCCTCCTTTGGCATTGCCCTGATCGGCAGGCTGCTGGAAAGTCATGGCTATCGGGTGGCCATCCTGGCGCAGCCCCGTTATGACCGGCTCGATGATTTTCTCCAGTTCGGCCCACCCCGTCTTTTCTGGGGGATCAGCGGCGGCAATCTCGACTCCATCGTTGCCAATTATTCCGGCAACGGCAAGGTGCGCACCGAGGATGCCTATTCGCCGGGCGGCAATCCCTGGCGTGACGGCGAGAAGGGCAGGACCAACCGGTGGCGGCCTGATCGCGCCAGCCTCATCTATGCCAATCTGGCCCATGCCGCCTGCAAGGGGGTGCCCATTATCCTCGGCGGGGTCGAGGCCTCGCTGCGTCGCTTTGTTCATTATGACTATCAGCAGGGGAAGCTGCGCGCCTCGCTCCTGACCGATGCCAAGGGTGATCTGCTCATCTACGGCATGGGGGAGCGGGCGGTGGTGGAGGCCGCGGCCCGTCTGGCCGCAGGCAAGGGGCTTGACGGGATTGCCGGCAGCTGCGAGCGTTTGACTGAGGCGGAATTTCAGTCACGTTTCCCCGATCTTCCGCCAACCGGCAATGAGGCCTGCGCCATCCTGCCTTCCTGGGAGGCAATAGAGCAGGACAAACGGCTGTTTATGGAGGCGGAACGGATGGTCGACATCCATGCCCGCGGCTGTCTGCCGAACCTGCTGGTGCAGCGCCAGCAGAGCGCCTGGCTGATCCAGTATCCAGCCGCGCCGCCGCTGACCACGGCCGAGCTGGACCAGGTCTATGAGCTGCCCTACAGCCGGAAACCCCATCCGGCCACCCCGGATATCCCGGCCTACCGCATGATCTGCCACTCGCTGACCATTGTCCGCGGCTGTTCCGGCAACTGCTCTTTCTGCGCCATCACCCGCCATCAGGGGCCGATCATCAGTAGCCGCAGCCCGCAATCGATCCTGCGCGAGGTCAGGATCGTCAGCGGTATGGACAATTTTACCGGCGTCATCAGCGATCTCGGCGGCCCCACCGCTAATCTCTATCGCACCAGCTGCAAGGTCGGTTCCTGCCGCAGGCATGATTGCCTCTACCCGAAGATCTGTCCCAACCTGCAGGTGGATGAAGAGACCTTCCTGAACCTGCTTCGGGACATCTCCAGCATGGCAGGGGTCAACCATGTCTTCATCTCCTCCGGGCTGCGCATGGAACTGCTGCTCAAGACCCCGCGCCTGCTCCAGGAGATTATCCGCAGCCATACCCCTGGGGCCATGAAGATCGCCCCGGAACACACGGAAGAAAAGGTGCTGACCCTCATGCACAAGGAGTCGCATCAGCAGCTCATTGACTTTCTGCACCATTGCCGGAAGGTGGCAGCAGGGATTGGCAAGAAGATCATCTTTACCCCCTATCTGATCGCCTCCCATCCCGGCTGTACGGCCAAGGATACCGAGGCCATGACCGGAAAGCTGCGGGCCCTTGATCTGCCGGTCAAGCAGTTTCAGGATTTCACCCCCACCCCTGGCACTTTGTCGACCGCCATGTATGTCACCGGTCTACATCGGGACAGCAAGCAGGCCATCCCGGTTGCCCGCAACCAGTCGGAGCGAAAAGAACAGCGCGGCATGCTGGAAAGGCAGATGGTACGACCTGAACAGCGGGGGAAGCCAACGTCAGTGATCAAAAAAGATTCAAGCAAGAGAAGAGAGAAAAAATAAGAATGGTTATCATTGTCTCTTTACAAAGAGTGAAAGAAGAACCATAATATGCGACATGTTCGTCAGATACCCGAAAGGATAACATTGCCATATTATGGAGGAGCTCGTTATGTGCCAGGAAGTAAACAGAAATTGCAGTTGTGGAAAGGAAAAGGTCTCCTTTCATTTGCGTGATAATATCATGAGTCAGGAGGTTGTTGATCGCCTGTTCTGTCCGTCTTGTTCAGGAACAGTTGCCTTTGAGCAGGAGAGTATGGTTGAGGACAACGGATGGGTTATTGAATACGATATGGATCTGGCCCGGATGTATGCCATTGCCAAGTTAGGTGTGGAGCCGGCTCAGGTGCAGCCGGGATTTGTCTTTGATGAAGGGTATGTTGCCTGGCGGGAGATGTATCCAGGTGAAACCAGGGATATTGCCGATGAGCGGGAACGGATTATCTCCATGAAGGAGAAAAATCCCCAGGAGTATTTGACTGCCATTAATGCATGGGCCGTTGAGCGAATTGCCCGTTTGAAGGCGGATGGGTGGCGTAAGGCGAAACGCGCGTAAGGCTGGTTCTGATGTTTTATTGTTGTCGGCTGACCACGGGGATGCCGGCAACAATCTTTGGTTTTTTCTGATCCTCTGTGGCCTCGGCGACCGTTGATGCCTGTCGCGAAAAGCCATATTCCACCAATGTCTTAAGATCCGCCCACATCGTTCTGCTGCCCATGATCGCGACGATGATCTCCTTGGATCCCCTCTTGAATTTTCCCACATAGGTCTGTCCGGCCGCATTGGTAAAACCGGTCTTGCCGCCTTCCGCCCCGTCTATCTGCCAGAGGGCTTTGTTATGATTTTTGAGCAGTTTTCCTTCGGATGTATGGGTCTTGACCTGTTTCATCCTTTGGGAAAATTGTTCATCCTGCATGGCGTGTTTGAAAATGGTGGCCAGGTCTCTGGCCGTGGTGCTTTGTCCTTCAGCGGTCAGGCCGTTGGCGGTCTTGCAGACTGTATTCTGGGCGCCACAGAGTTTGGCCCGCAGGGTCATCATCCGGGCAAAGGATTGCTCGGATCCCGCAATCTTCTCGGCTAGGGCGACACTGGCATCATTGGCAGAAGAGAGCAGAACTGCATTGATCAGGTCATTGGCCTTATACTGCTTCTCTTTTTCAAGATAGACCTTGGAACTTGGTTGTTCCGCTGCCTTGGAGCTTACCGGAACAGCGTCACTGGAGGCAAGGGACTTGATGGCAATCAAGCCGGTCAGGATTTTGATAGTGCTGGCTGGCTGGCGAGGGGCATCAGGAGAAACCGCAAAAAGGGTTTGACCATTGGCCGCATTCATGATGATGGCGCTTTTTGCTGAGATCTTCTTCTGGATATTGTTAGAGCCTTGGGGATGACTCTGTTTCGTGTCGGCATCGGGTTTAGCGTCAGGGGATGTCTGTGCTGCAAGGGCAAGTTCAGGTCTGGCTGCTTCGATATTTTTTTTATACGAAGAAATGTCCTGATAGCTCCCGAGGACCTTGATTTCGTGGAGAATAGTTTTTTTTCTCGCGCCCTGTTTCTGGCTGGCAACCACCGGTCGTTTGGTGTGATTCTGTAACACGGGAATAGCCGCCGCTGGCATGACCGATAGTCCGATAAAAAACCAGCAGCACAGCAGATTGGCCAGCAAGAAAGGGGTAAGGGAGTGTTTCATCATATCGGCGGTTGTGTTCAGATGGACAGGAAGAGTTGTAACAAATTATAACTCCTGATTATTTCTATATAATACGCTGTTTCTTGTCAAGAAATTAAATGGTTTTTTCCAAAAGAAACATGAGATAAGCTTACTGGTACCGGTTGGCAATTTTTTGATAGCAGCTTCTTGATTGACCGAAAAGTTTGTTTTAGGTAAGATCGAGTGGTTATCATAAAAAGCTGATAGTCTCGGTGTGTTGCCGGTATTAATGTGATTATCATTGTAATATCA
>CAITDH010000355.1 GCA_903891045.1 uncultured Desulfobulbaceae bacterium
CAGCAGTTCCCGCAGCCCCTTTCAGCCCTGTGCTGACAAGGGGTTGGGCATAACGGTTTCGTAAACTTTTATGTAATACAGCCTCATTTTGCCAGGGTGTTTAGGCACCCCTGACGGCATGGAATTGAGACTATAACATTATGTTTTTACTTGAAAAATATTTTTGAATGATGCGATAATTTACTTGACATAAGCCTTGAGGTCGGCACGATTTTTTCTTTGTTGAATCAACCACTTACAAAGGAGAATCGCAATGTCTACCATCAAAACTTGTTTCAACCAGCAACGTAAATCAGCTAACTCGTTTCGTAAGATCAAAATGCGCGTTCATCTCAACGCTGATGCCATGTATGCTCGCATCCGTAAGGACTTCAACATTGTGCCCGATCATCGTGCCAGCAATAGCAAAATCCCCTTGGTTGACGCGCTTATGTCCGGGTTCGCTATGTTCTCTCTCAAGGACCAGTCATTGCTCGCCTTTGACCAAAGACGGAGGGAAGACCCGATCAGTTTGCATACGATGTACGGAGTGGGGCAAATCCCCTACGACAGCCAGATGCGCCAAGTCTTGGACCCGGTCTCGCCTCGTTACCTCCGACGTTCTTTCCTGAACGTCTTCATGCAGCTCCAACGAGGCAAGGCTATGGAGAAAATGACTTGGCTCGATGGCCACTACCTGCTTGCTTTAGATGGAACTGGCATATTCTCTTCCGAGAAAGTGAGTTCTGATTACTGCCTGGAAAAAATGAAACGCAATGGTCAGATCGAGTATTACCAGCAAATGCTCGCCGGTGCTTTTGTCCATCCTGATCACAAGGAGGTCATCCCAACCTGTCCTGAAATGATTGTCATGCAGGATGGGGCAGAAAAGGGTGACTGCGAGCGTAATGCCGCCAAACGCTATCTTGAGGATCTCCGCCGGGAGCACCCACATCTCAAGATTATCATCACCGAGGATGGTTTAAGCTCCAATGCCCCACACATTGAGGAATTGATACGGCACGACCTGCGTTACATCCTGGGTGCGAAACCAGGCGATCACGCTTTTATGTTTGAATATGTTTCTGGGGCAATCCAGCGTGGTGAGACCACAGAATTTAATATCTCTGACTCCACCTGGACGAATGCAGAACACTGTTTTCGTTTTCTAAACAACGTACCACTCAACAAGTGCAGTCAAGATGACCTGCGGGTCAACTTTCTCGAATACTGGGAGGCCGACGCCGATGGCAACGAGAAACAACATTTCAGTTGGGTGACAGATTTTGAGATAACCCAAGATAACGCCTACGACATCATGCGTGGTGGCCGTGCCCGTTGGCGGATCGAGAACGAAACCTTTTAACACCTTGAAAAATCAGGGCTACAATTTAGAGCATAACTACGGACTCGGCAAGAAGCACCTGAGCGCCGTGTTTGCGCATCTGATGATGCTGGCCTTTCTTGTCGATCAGGTTCAACAGATGTGCTGCCCGCTCTTCCAGGCGGCATGGGCCAAATGCACGAGCAAGAAATCTCTCTGGGAGAAAGTCCGAGTCTGTTTCCATGCTTTTATTGCTCCATCAATGGAGGCGATCCTGCGACAGATAGCTCAGGGCATGAAGAAACAGCCTTTCCCGGTTCTTCAAGAAGAATAGAGAAGGACATCAATAGTCGGTTTCAAAGAACGATGCCTTCCTGATTTTCGCTTATGGAAGGATGAACGGTACCCTATGCCCAGACGACACCATATTTGATCAATTTTTAAGCGGTGCTACGTAACTCGTCACCCTTGGCCAAAAAAATTGGTGGCCTGGGACATCCGAGGAAGGAATTGACTTGCTCAGTAGTCTACTGGCGACCATAACGGGAACGGCTGCGTTAAAGCCGACAATGCGCATCAGTGATTGAGAATGCAATATCACTGAGTCGATATGCCAGAAGAATTGAAGCCCATAGATAATCCGCATCAGGTAAATATAGATGACCCCCATAAACGTATTGCCGCCGGTCAGGAATCCCGCAGTTTTGGCCGGTTAGGAAACCAGCAGGTGACTACTTCGGGCGCACGAGTACGGGAGTCTGCCTCGCACTTGAACGAACTGGGGTATCGATCGCCGTTGAGCGGGTAAACTGGCCCTGACATCGGCCAGCGCACTCAAAAAAATGGCGCTGGCCCGCCAGGGTACCAACGGTGGTATTTTGCTGATCTACTTGTGCTTTCTTCGATAGCTCGGGCCTCCTAGGATGATAACCTCAGTGTTGTGAACGAGCCGGTCGGCAATCGCAACGGCAGTAGTATTGGAGTCGAACACCTTTCCCCACTCAGCGAAGGGCAGGTTGGTCGTCACAATGGTCGACCGCTGCTTGTGCCTGGCGCTGATTACCTGGAAGAAGAGATTCGATCCCTGCTGGCCGAGCGGAAGATAACCCAATTCGTCACAGACAAGGAAGATCGG
>CAITDH010000356.1 GCA_903891045.1 uncultured Desulfobulbaceae bacterium
ATCGTCAATACCCGGCACAAATGAGCCCGGGGCGCGATTGGCCAGCAAGGAAAGAAGACCGGGGAGTTTTACCTCAAAGAGGAAGGGGCTCTGCGAGTCGCCAGGTTTCTTGGCGCCATTGACAATCCCGGCGGCAACAAGGCCGGCGTTTTGCTGCCCTTTGTACAAACCTTCAAAAGCGGCCAGTTTCATCGGCTGCTTCTGGGCATTCTCAAAAGCGGCCTCATCACCGGTAAACCCCACATAGGCTGAGGCCAGCAGACCAAAGACCGAGGCCACCACAATCGATTTCTTGGCCATCTCCACATGCCGGCCTTTCAACAGATACCAGCAAGAGATAGTCACCACAAAAAGGGAGGCCAGGAGAAAGCCGGAACTGGTCGCATGGGTGAATTTGGACATGGCCACCGGTGAAAAGAGCACAGCCCAGAAGTTTTCCATCTCAAAACGGGCCGTCTCCGGGTTAAAGGCCATACCGACCGGATTCTGCATCCAGGCATTGGCCACCAGAATCCACAGGGCCGAAAGGTTGGAGCCAATGGCCACCATCCAGGTGGAAAAGAGATGAAAGCCTTTGGATACCCGGTTCCAGCCAAAAAACATCACCGCAAAAAAGGTGGCTTCCAGGAAAAAGGCAAAGATCCCTTCAATGGCCAGCGGTGCCCCGAAGATATCCCCCACCATCCAGGAGTAATTTGACCAGTTGGTGCCGAACTGGAACTCAAGAATAATACCCGTGGCCACTCCAATGGCAAAGTTGATGCCAAACAGGGTCATCCAGAACCGGGTGAGCGCCTTCCACTTCTCATTGCCGGTACGCACATAAATGGACTCAAACATGGCGCACAAAAAAGACAACCCCAAGGTTAGGGGCACAAAAATCCAGTGATACATGGCCGTCAAGGCAAATTGCGCCCTCGACCAGTGCACCAAACTCAGATCTACATCAACCATTGATCATCCCTCCTTTCTATTAATGGTTTTGAACCGACGGCCTGGCAAGCTGCTCCAGAACATGATCGGCCCGTTGTTCATCGGTTTGAAAATTCGTATCCAGATAATTGGGGAAAAAGAATAACTTCAAGACGGCAAACATGACCAGGAGTTTAATCAGGATAATCTTCCACAAAGTCCTGCCCACCGTCATAGCCTTAAAGCCATTCTGATAAAAGGCGAACACTTTTGTTACTGGCTGTGACATATCCATTCCCCTCTTCGACTGTTTGCATGCGCGGCAGCAATGCAGAGATAACCAGGTTCAGCTTTTTCTATTATGCACAGAAAAAACAGGAAGACAAGACTCATCCTTGCTCAGCTCAGCAAAGGTGACACCGGCAAGATGCTCCCGCAATTGGGCGCTGGCATCCTCCCAAACCTGGTGTACCCGGCAATGCGCACTGGCTGCACAGGTTCCTGGCCGGCCGACACAATCATTCAACTGCAATTTTCCAATCATCACCTCAACCACCTCCAACAGGGTCAATTGGGCCGGATCGCGCAGCAAGACATAGCCGCCCTTTGGCCCCTGCCGGATCTCGATCAGATGGGCCCGCGCCAGATCCTGCACAATCTTGGCCAGAAAAGGACTGGGGATGTCTGCCTGCTCGGCAATCTCCTGCTTGACCACCAGAACCCCCTGCCCCTTGAAGGCCAGATACACCATACACCTGATGGCATATTCCCCTGCACGTGTTAATCGCATACTTCCTCCAAACAAGACAAATAAGACACTATTGATCTTATAAAAGAAACATTCACATCAGTCAATAGGAATTTTTCCTGTTGACATTTTTTTGCATTTTTAATTTATATCCCCTATAACTCTTGAAACAGAGGAGACAATCCCTACCCACCAATAAACTGCGGAGGCATTATGATTCCGGCACAGCTTGTTCCAACACCAGACCTGTTACAAGTCCCATGGGGCTGGTTTCAGCTCCTGCTTTCAACCACCTTTCTCCTGCATCTGCTGGTGATGAATATCATGCTCGGCTGGGCCATCATCGCCTTTTGCAATCATGCCTTTAAGCAATCAATACCGGCCGAAAGCCAACTGATCTCCCAAAAGCTCCCCTTTACCATCGCCTTTACCGTCAACTTCGGCGTTGCCCCCCTGCTCTTTCTCCAGGTTCTTTATGGCCACTTCATGTACACAAGCTCGGTACTCATGGCCGTGTTCTGGCTCTCTATCGTGGGACTCCTCATTCTTGCCTACTATGCAGCCTATATCTATAACCTGCAATTCACAAGACTAGCCGGCCTGCACACCCTGGTCAGCGGCATGATTGCCCTATTTCTGCTAACCATCGCCTTTTTCTTTACCAATAACCTGAGCCTGATGGTCAGCCCTGAGAGTTGGGTCCGCTATTTTGATCATCCCCAAGGGATGCTGCTGAACTTTGCAGATTCCACCCTGCTGCCCCGTTTTCTCCATTCAGTCTTTGCCTCCGTGGCCGTGGGTGGACTCGCCCTTGGCCTCTACCATGACTGGCAAAGCCGCCACGGCAATCAGGAGGCGGAAACCCGTATCCCTTCGACCATGAACTGGTTTGTTTATGCCACCATCGGTAATTTTGGCGTCGGCACCTGGTACTTTGGCGGCCTGCCCGTAACTATCCGCACGGTGACCGGGGTTGCCGGCGCATTTTTACTGGGCTTTCTTCTGGCCGGTATTGGCGCCGCGATCCTGTCCCTGATCTATGGCCTGCAACATCGCGTTCGCCATGCCGCCGGCGCCACCCTGATAGCCATCACCTGCATGACCGGAGTCCGAGAACTTGTCCGCAGACAGACTCTGGCCCCCTTGTTTTCCACCTCTGATCTGGAGGTGGCACCCCAATATTCACCCATGATCCTTTTTCTGCTGCTCTTTGCCGCTGGCCTGTATCTGATCTGGTACATGATCAAGCTTGTCCTGCCTGCTGACAAGGAGGTGCAGTCATGAACTATCCTGTCTGGCAACTAGACGCCTTTGGCGGCGGCCTGCTCATTGCCATCATTGCCATTGTCCATGTTTATGTCTCCCATTTTGCCGTGGGCGGCGGGCTTTTCCTGGTCCTGACCGAGATGAAAGGGCTGCGCGAAGGCTCATCCGAGATCCTGGCCTACACCCGCAGACATACCAAATTTTTCCTGCTGCTGACCATGGTCTTTGGCGGCATGACCGGTGTCGGTATCTGGTTTACCATCGCCCTGCTCAATCCGGCCGCCACCTCATCGCTCATCCATATCTTTGTCTTTGGCTGGGCCATGGAATGGGTCTTTTTCCTGGCCGAGATAGTCTCCCTGCTCTTCTACTACTACACCTTTGACAGCCTGAGCCCAAGAAAGCATCTGATCCTCGGCTGGATCTACTTCGGCTGTGCCTGGGCCTCGCTTTTTCTCATCAACGGCATCATCGACTTCATGCTCACCCCTGGGGCCTGGCTTACCGACAACAACTTCTGGTCGGGATTTTTCAATCCCACCTTCTGGCCGGCCCTCTTCTTCCGCACCTTCATGGCCCTGATGATTGCCGGACTTTTTGGCTTTCTGACCAGTGTAAATATCAAAGAGACAGTGCTCCGCCACAAGATGGTCCGCTACTGCGGGCTCTGGCTGGTGCCGCCCCTGGTCCTGCTTCTGGGCTCAGCCCTGTGGTACAAGACAGCGCTGCCACCAGCACAACAGGAGCTGATCTTTATCGTAGCACCTGAGATGAAGCCATTTTTGACCCTTTTTATCTGGCTTTCACCCCTGCTCACGGCCGGTGGTCTGGCCATGGCCATCCTCCGTCCACAAGGGGTGCGCCGACCTCTGGCCTGGTTGCTCCTGCTTCTCGGTATCCTCTACCTGGGTTGCTTCGAGTTTATCCGTGAAGGCGGACGCAGACCGTATATTATCCACGACTACATGTACTCCACGTCCATCAA